>NZ_JBIUWM010000016.1:89910-101189 GCF_044743445.1 Pseudomonas sp. NPDC087615
TGGCCATGATGGCGGCGGCCGGCGGGCCGAGATAGTGGTCGAGGGCGCGCTCGGCGGCTTCGTGGAATTTCTTTGAATCGGGCGATTCGTAGGGGGATGCCGGATCTGTGACCGGCGGGTTAGGCGTCGGTTTGAACATTGAGTCTTTCTCCAGTAGAGCCGCAGCCATTTCGCTACTAAACGAAAGGGGTGGCAGCTGTGCGCAAGTTAGTAGACCGGCAGAAGACTCAAGACCCGGCGCACCCGAAGATGCCATGCGCACAGCCACCATCAAGTGCAAGCAAGCGCCCGACTGGATGATTCTTGTGCAGCCGTAAGTCAACTGATCCGGGCTACTAAACCCGATCACTGGAAATCAGTGATGCGAACCAAGTTACGCAGCCGACCCAAGGCGCACAAGCCGGCGGATTCTGGTGCATGCGTAGGCAGCGGCGCAAGGATTTGTAGGCTGCCGGGCGTAACACCGAGTGTCTTTAAACACCTGCGCCGGAAAGGGTTTAGTGCCCTACAGAGATGGGGGATTTACCTGTCGGATTTGGCTGTGGCGGCTGACCCCTTGGCGAGCAGCCCGCTCGCACAGGGGGAACACATGCCAATGTGGGAGCGGGCTTGCTCGCGAAGAGGCCCAGACATTCACCAAAAGATTCAGGCGATCGACACCTCTAGCCTCCACTCAGCGGCACATGGGCTTGCGCTGCTGAGCGCGTTGATCATTCGGTCGGCACTAACCTGTCCAGCACACGATTGACCGCCAGCTCGGCCAGCATCACCACCTGGGCGATGCCTTGCAGGGTTTTGCGGTGCGTGCCATCCACCAGTGCCGCGTGGTTGTGGAGCATGACGGTGGCGGAGCCGAGCGTTTCACTGGCGTCGGCCAGCAGGGATTCGGTGTCAGCCTCGGGGTGCGCCATGTACAGCGTGTTGGGGGTGTAGGGCGCGGCCATGATGGCGGCGGCCGGCGGGCCGAGATAGTGGTCGAGGGCGCGCTCGGCGGCTTCGTGGAATTTCTTTGAATCGGGCGATTCGTAGGGGGATGCCGGGTCTGTGACCGGCGGGTTTGGCGTTGGTTTAATCATCTTCAGGTTCCGAAATAAAGCTGGAACCGCTTCTCTGCTAAAAGAAGGGGTGGCAGCTGAACGCAGGTTAGCAGACCGGGGAACCTAAGGAAGCCGGCGCGCCGAAGCGCCCTGCGCACAGCCGCCATCGATGCAGGCACAGAGCCTGACTGATGATGTGTGTGTGCACCCTTAGATTAACCACGGGCTGCTAAACCCGATCACTGGGAATCAGTGATGCGAACCAAGTTACGCAGCCGACCCAAGGCGCACAAGCCGGCGGATTCTGGTGCATGCGTAGGCAGCGGCGCAAGGATTTGTAGGCTGCCGGGCGTAACACCGAGTGTCTTTAAACACCTGCGCTGGAAAGGGTTTAGTGCCCTACAGAGATTGGGGATTTACCTGTCGGATTTGGCTGTGGCGGCTGCCCCCTTGGCGAGCAGCCCGCCCGCACAGGGGGAACACATGCCAATGTGGGAGCGGGCTTGCTCGCGAAGAGGCCGGCACAGACACTGAAAGATCTCAGGCCGGGGACATTTCCTGCGCCAACCCCAAAAACGCCGCCGGCAACCGCGCGCCCTTCCTCTCCTTGAGGCAGTACAGGTATTCGGGAATCTGCGGCGCATGCTCAAGGGTCAGCACCTTTAGCTGCGGATCATGCGGCACTTCCTGGCGGGCAATGATGCTGATGCCGATGTTGCGCAACACCGCCTCACGAATCGATTCACGGCTGCCGATCTCCAGCAGCGGCCCGAAACTCACCCCGGCGCTGGCCAGCAACTCTTCGGTCAACCGCCGCGTGGTCGAACCCGACTCGCGCATCAGCAACGTATGCCCGACCAACGCACTCAGCGACACATGCTCATGCACCGCCAGCGGGTGATTGCGATGCACCGCCAATACCAGCGGATCAGTGCCGAGCACCCGACGAATCAGCCGCGCATCATCCAGCAACTGCGACGACGCGGCGACATCGACCCGGTAATCCTCCAGCGCTTCGAGCACCTGCTGCGAGTTGCCGATTTCCACCGACACGTCCACTTGCGGCAGACGCTCGCGGAAGGTCTTCACCAGATCGAGGATGTAATACGGCGCGGTCGCGGCGATGCGTAGCGTGCCTTGCACCTGGCCGCTGTTGCGCAGGAAAAACTCGATATCGGCTTCCTGCTGCAACAACGCCTTGACCATCGGCAGCAGCCTCGCGCCTTCATCGCTGACGCTGAGGCGGCGACCGCCACGGTAGAACAGCTCTACCGAATAGTGGCTTTCAAGGTTACGAATCTGCGTGGTCACGGTCGGTTGGCTGAGGCCGAGTTTCTTCGCCGCCAGGGTGATGCTGCCCAAGCGGGCCACCATGTAAAACGCCTTCAGCTCGGCACTCAGCACAACCATTCCTCTCGATTATTTGCGCAACAGGCGCAAACCGTTGAACACCACCAGCAGGCTCACGCCCATGTCGGCAAACACCGCCATCCACATGGTGGCGAGCCCGGCGAAGGTTACCCCAAGAAAGATAGCCTTGATCACCAACGCCAATGCAATGTTCTGTTTCAGGATGCTGGCGGTATCGCGAGACAGGCTAATGAATGCCGGGATCTTGCGCAGATCGTCGTCCATCAGGGCAACATCGGCAGTCTCTATCGCCGTGTCGGTGCCCGCTGCGGCCATGGCAAAACCGATCTCGGCGCGGGCCAATGCCGGGGCATCGTTGATACCGTCGCCGACCATACCGACCCGGTGGCCCTGTGCGTAAAGCGCTTCGATGGCTTGCAGCTTGTCGGTCGGCAGCAAATCGCCCTGAGCCTGATCGATGCCCACCTGCGCTGCAATTGCTTGAGCGGTGTGGACGTTATCGCCCGTGAGCATCAGGGTTTTCACTCCGAGCTCATGCAACTGGCGGATCGCTTCGCGACTGGTCTCCTTGACGGTGTCGGCCACCGCAAACAGCGCCAGCGGGCCGGACTTGTCGAGCAACAGCACCACGGATTTGCCCTGTTTCTCCAGCGCGAAGAGTTTTTCTTCCAGCGCCGGGGAGCACAGGTTCAGCTCTTCAACCAGGCGATGGTTGCCCAAGTAGTAGACCTGGCCGTTGATCTCGCCTTTGACGCCACGACCGGCCAGTGCTTCGAAGTTATCCACAATCAGCGTCGCGAGGTTTTTATCCACAGCGGCGCTGGCGATGGCCAGCGACACCGGGTGGTCGGAACGGCCGGCCAACGCGGCAGCAATCGCCGGGGCGGTGGCGTCGGCAGTCGGGTCGAGGGACAGGTAATCGGTCTGCACCGGTTTGCCGTGGGTGATGGTTCCGGTTTTATCCAGCGCCAGATAATCGAGCTTGAAACCGCCCTCCAGGTACACGCCGCCCTTGACCAGAATGCCTTTGCGCGCCGCCGCCGCGAGACCGCTGACGATGGTCACCGGGGTGGAAATCACCAAGGCACATGGGCACGCGACCACCAGCAACACCAGCGCGCGGTAGATCCAGTCGAACCACACCGCGCCCATGAACAGCGGCGGGATGATCGCCACGGCCAGGGCCAGGACGAACACCGCTGGGGTGTAGATTGTCGAGAATTGATCGACGAAGCGCTGGGTCGGTGCGCGTGCGCCCTGGGCTTGCTCGACGACGTGAATGATCCGCGCCAGGGTCGAGTTGTTCGCCGCTGCGGTGACCGCGTATTCCAGCGAACCGGCCTGATTGATGGTGCCGGCGAACACTTTATCGCCCACGGTTTTCTCCACCGGCAGGCTTTCCCCGGTGATCGGCGCCTGATCGATGGTCGAACGGCCGCTGACGACTTCACCGTCCAGCGCGATGCGCTCGCCGGGTTTCACCCGCACGCGGGCGCCGAGTTCGACGCTTTTCACTTCCTGTTCGAGCCAGCGACCGTCAGCCTGCAATACGGTCGCCTGCTCCGGGGTCATTTGCATCAGGCCGCCGATGGCGTTACGCGCACGGTCCAGCGAACGTGCTTCGATCAACTCGGCCACGGTGAACAGGAACATCACCATCGCCGCTTCCGGCCATTGGCCGATCAACACGGCACCGGTCACGGCGATGCTCATCAGCGCATTGATGTTGAGGTTGCGGTTCTTCAGGGCAATCCAGCCCTTCTTGTAGGTGCCGAGGCCACCGCTGAGGATCGACACCAGCGCGATGATCGCCACCACCCAGGTCGGCGCGGCGTTGGTGAAGTGGATCACTTCGGCAGCGAGCGCACCGACACCGGACAGCGCTAATGGCCACCAGTGTTTTTTCACGGGGGCCGGGGCTGGCGACTCGACGCCCGCCTCCAGCGGTTCGGCCTGCATGCCGAGGGATTTGATCGCCTCGATGATCGGTGCGTTGTCCGCCAGCGTGTGGGTCACGCCGAGCACGCGGTTGATCAGGTTGAATTCCAGTTGCTCGACGCCGGCCAGTTTGCCGAGTTTATTCTGGATCAGCGTCTGTTCGGTCGGGCAGTCCATCGCCTCGATGCGAAAGCTGCTCAGCCGGGCGTCGGCGCTTTTTGCCTCGCTCAGTTGCACCAGCGCAGGTGCCGCAGCTTTCGACGCGCAGCAGGAATCGCCGCCGTGGTCATGTTTATGCACAGGCTGCAATTTATGGCTGTGGCCATGATCGTGCCCGTCGCCGGGCTTATGGGTGTGCTGAGAATCGCTCATCGGGTCGCGTCCATGAAAGTGCCTGTTGCCAAGTAAAGACCCTGTAGCCACTATAGGGTCAAGCACCCTTTTGGAGATTGCCGTCATGAAGATCGGAGAACTGGCCAAGCTGACCGATTGCGCCGTCGAAACCATCCGTTACTACGAGCGCGAAAACCTGCTGCCAGAGCCCGCCCGCAGCGACGGCAACTACCGCGTCTACACCCAGGCCCACGCCGAGCGCCTGACCTTCATCCGCAACTGCCGCACCCTCGACATGACCCTCGAAGAAATCCGCAGCCTGCTGGCCATGCGTGATAGCCCGCAGGATCAGTGTGAAAGCGTTAACACGCTGATCGACGAACACATCCAGCATGTAAAGGCACGAATTGACGGGTTATTGGCGTTGCAGACACAACTGCTCGACCTGCGCCAACGCTGTGGCGAAGGGCCGGGGGCCGATCAATGCGGGATTTTGCAGCGGCTGGAAGTGAGTGGCGGGGTTGTGGCGACGGAGGTGGAGCATTCACATGTAGGCCGTAGTCACGGCCATTAAGAACACCCGATAACCAATGTGGGAGCGGGCTTGCTCGCGAAAGCGGTGTGTCAGCCAACACATAATTGACTGACACACCCTCTTCGCGAGCAAGCCCGCTCCCACAGGGTATTGCGTGAAACCTTCAGACCGCCATCGGCGCAGTCATCGGCGCGTGGTGCTCGTAGCCTTCCAGCGAGAAATCACTCGGTTCCACCAGTTCCAGCCACTCCGGCTGATACACACCGGTCTTGGCAAATTCCGGCACGCGATCCGAAATCTTCAGTTTCGGCATAGCAAACGGCTCGCGCTTGAGTTGTTCGTTGAGCATGTCCAGATGGTTTTCGTAGACGTGCGCATCACCGATGAAATAGGTGAACCAGCGCGGGGTGTAACCGGTCAGGCGACCGATCAGGCTCAGCAGCGCGGCGCCTTCGGTGAGGTTGAACGGCGTGCCCAGGCCCAGGTCGTTGGAGCGGATGTAGAGGGTCAGGGAAATTTCCCTGGTCTCGACATTCGGGTGGAACTGGTAGAGCAGATGGCACGGCGGCAGGGCCATTTCATCGAGTTGCGCGCAGTTCCAGCCGTGGAACAGGATGCGGCGGCTGCCCGGATCATTGATGATCGTGTCGACGCACTGGCGCACCTGATCGATGGCTTTGTACAGGACCACGTAGGCCTGACCGTCTTCTTCGCCTTGAGCGATTTGCTTGTAGCCGTTGCTCAAGGTTTGTTCGATGGCGGCGGTGTTGCTCAGCGGAATCTGCTTGTACGCCGGCCATTTGCGCCATTGCACGCCGTAGATTTCGCCGAGGTCGTCGTCGCCCTGACGGAACGGGTTGGCCAGCCACTGGGCGTTTTCGTTGGCGTTCTGGTCCCAGACCTTGCAGCCCAGCGCGCGGAATTCAGCCGCATTGTTCACGCCGCGCAGAAAGCCGCACATCTCGCCGATGGCCGATTTGAAGGCCATCTTGCGGGTGGTGATCGCGGGGAAACCTTCCTGCAGATCGAAACGCAGCATCGCCCCCGGGAAACTGATGGTGTTGATGCCGGTGCGGTTGGCCTGTTTGGTGCCGTTCTGGATGACGTGCGAGACCAGTTCGAGATATTGCTTCATGAGTTACCTGTGTCCTTGAACCCGGGGGCCGTCGCCCCCGGCCTTCGAATTTATACGGCCGCCGCTGGCGCTGCCGGCGCGCGATGATAAGCCAGCCAGATCAAGTACAGACCGGCAAGCACCATCGGCACGCAAAGAACCTGACCCATGGTCAGCCAGCCCCAGGCCAGATAGCCCAGTTGCGCGTCCGGTACACGGACGAATTCGACGATGAAGCGGAAGATGCCGTAGAACAGCGTGAACATCCCCGATACCGCCATGGTCGGCCGCGGTTTACGCGAGAACAACCACAGGATCAGGAACAGCGCGACGCCTTCAAGGGCGAACTGATACAGCTGCGACGGGTGACGCGGCAACTGCGCCGGGTCGCTGAACGGCGGGAAGATCATCGCCCACGGCACGTCGGTCGGCTTGCCCCACAACTCGGCGTTGATAAAGTTGCCGATACGCCCGGCGCCCAGGCCGATCGGCACCATCGGTGCGACGAAGTCCATCAACTGGAAGAACGACTTGTTGTTCTTTTTGCCGAACCACAACGCGGCCAGCATCACGCCGATAAAGCCGCCGTGGAACGACATGCCGCCCTTCCACACTTCGAAAATCAGCAACGGGTTGGCCAGGTAGGCGCTCAGATCGTAGAACAGCACGTAGCCCAACCGCCCGCCGACAATGACGCCCATCGATAACCAGAAAATCAAGTCGGAGAGTTTCTCCTTGCTCCAGGTCGGGTCGAAGCGGTTCAACCGCCGGGACGCCAGCAGCCAGGCGCCGCCGATGCCGATCAGGTACATCAGACCGTACCAGTGGATTTTCAGCGGACCGATGGCCAGAGCCACCGGGTCGATCTGCGGGTAAGGCAGCATTGCGACTCCTCGTTAGAAGTTGAAACCAGAATTCCCGGGCGACGCTGTCACCTCAGGATTAAGCCAGGATTGCGACGCGATCAAAGCAAAAAGCTTAAACCTACGGTGAACAGCAAAGCGGCGAACAGCCTTTTCAGCAAGCGCGGCGACAACCTGTGCGCCAAACGCGCGCCGAGACGGGCGAACACCATGCTGGTCAGGGCGATGCCCAACAGCGCCGGCAAATAGACAAAACCGAGACTATGGGCCGGCAGCAACGGATCGTGCCAGCCCAGAATCATGAAACTTAATGCGCTGACCAGGGCGATGGGCAGCCCGCAGGCCGACGAGGTCGCTACCGCTTGCTGCATCGGTACGCTGCGCCAGGTCAGGAACGGCACGGTCAGCGATCCGCCGCCGACGCCAAAAATCGCCGAGGCCCAGCCAATCACACTGCCAGCCACGGACAGACCGAGTTTGCCCGGCACCGTTCGACTGGCCTTGGGTTTGACGTCCAGCGCCAACTGCACGGAAATCACCAAGGCAAATACACCGATGATTTTTTGCAAATGCGGCCCGGAAATCGCTTCGGCCGTCAGCGCACCGAAACCGGCGCCGACCAGAATACCCACGGTCATCCACGCAAAAACCGGCCAGCGTACCGCACCACGTCGATGGTGCTCACGCACGGCATTGACCGAGGTGAAGATGATCGTCGCCAACGACGTGCCGACCGCCAGGTGGGTCAGAATCGATGGGTCGAAGCCCTGCAAAGTGAAACTGTAAACCAGCACCGGGACAATGATGATCCCGCCGCCCACCCCGAACAGCCCGGCCAGCACGCCTGCACAGGCGCCCAGCGCCAGATAGAGCAGAAATTCCATGACCGTCTCCCAGACGCTTTCCCCAAACCGGAGCGGCATGGTAACGGATGCATACCCTTAGGCGGAACTGGCGATGGATGCACGGACGCCGGATGCGTAGAGTGGGCAAAAAACACACAAGGACCACCTTATGTGCCTGATCGTTTTTGCCTGGCGCCCGGGCCATGCCCAGCCGCTGATCGTTGCGGCCAACCGTGACGAGTTTTACGCCCGCCCCAGTCTGCCACTGGCGCAATGGCCTGAGGCACCGCATGTGCACGCCGGACGCGATCTCGAAGCCGGTGGCACCTGGCTGGGGATCGGCGCCAACGGGCGCTTTGCGGCGCTGACCAATATCCGCGACCCGCATCAGCCGCCGGCGCGTAAATCGCGGGGGGAGCTGGTGGCGGGGTTTCTCGCGGGCGATGAGACGATTGATGACTATCTGGCCGACGTTGTCGGTCGGTCTCCAGAGTACGCCGGGTTCAACCTGCTGCTGGGCAACAGCCATGAGCTATGGCACTACAACGCACGGATGTCGGAGCCGGTGATGCTGCAGGCCGGGGTCTACGGGTTATCCAATGCCGGACTGGACACGCCGTGGCCGAAGTTGCTCAAGGCCAGGGCGGCGTTGAGTGCAGTGCTGGAGGATCCGCAACCCGCACGGTTGCTGGCGTTACTTGGTGATGCGCAAACGGCGCCGTTTGCCGAGCTGCCGGATACCGGCGTGGGGCTGGCGACGGAATCACTGCTGTCGAGTGTGTTTATTGCCAGCCAGAGTTACGGGACGCGGGCGAGTACGGCGCTGGTGGTGCAGGCGGATGGGGCGCGAAGGATGGTGGAGCGCAGCTTCGGGCCGTATGGCGGGCATCTGGGGGAAGTCGAGATTGTGGTTTAGCGGTATCTGGACTGACGCTTTCGCGAGCAAGCCCGCTCCCACATTGGATCTGTGATCGACACAAATCCCCTGTGTGCGGGCTTGCTCGCGAAGGGGCCATCAGCCTTTTAGAGGGCCTTGATGACTGCCGGCGGATTGATCTTCGACAACCCAAGGTTCTTCAGCGCCAGTTGCAGCGAACTGTGGATAACTTGCGGGTTATCGATGGTCATCAATTCGCCCAGCAATTGCTTGGCCTTGTCCAGATTGACCTGACGCAGCATCCACTTCACCTTCGGCAAGTTGGTGGCGTTCATCGACAGACTGTCGAAGCCCATCGCCATCAACAGCACCGCCGCCGCCGGATCACCGGCCATCTCGCCGCAAATGCTCACCGGTTTGCCCTCGGCATGGGCGTCGCGCACCACGGTTTGCAACGCTTGCAGCACGGCCGGGTGCAGGTAGTCGTAGAGATCCGCCACCCGTGGGTTGTTACGGTCCACGGCCAGCAGGTATTGGGTCAAGTCGTTGGAGCCGACCGAAAGGAAGTCGACCATCCGCGCCAGTTCCTTGGTCTGGTAGACCGCTGCCGGAATCTCGATCATCACCCCTATTGGCGGCATTGGCACGTCGGTGCCTTCGTCGCGCACCTCGCCCCACGCCCGGTGAATCAGGTGCAGGGCTTCTTCGAGTTCGTGGGTGCCGGAAATCATCGGCAGCAGAATCCGCAGGTTGTTCAAGCCTTCGCTGGCCTTGAGCATGGCGCGGGTCTGCACCAGGAAGATTTCCGGGTGGTCGAGGGTGACGCGAATGCCGCGCCAGCCGAGGAACGGGTTGTCTTCCTTGATCGGGAAGTACGACAGCGACTTGTCACCGCCGATGTCCAGGCTGCGCATGGTGACCGGTTGCGGATGGAACGCCGCGAGTTGCTCGCGGTAGATCGCCAGTTGCTCCTTCTCGCTCGGGAAGCGCTGGTTGATCATGAACGGCACTTCGGTGCGGTACAGACCGACACCTTCGGCGCCACGCTTCTGCGCCCGCGCCACATCCGCCAGCAGGCCGGTGTTGACCCACAGCGGCATGCGGTGCCCATCGAGGGTCACGCAGGGCAGATCACGCAGGGCATCGAGGCCCAGCGCCAGTTGTTTCTCTTCTTCGACGACTTCGGCGAACTGCTTGCGCAGCACTTCGCTGGGGTTGGTGTAAACCTCGCCACGAACGCCATCGACGATCATTTCAATGCCGTCGACCTTGGCGTACGGCAGATCGACCAGGCCCATCACCGTTGGAATACCCATGGCCCGGGCCAGGATCGCAACGTGGGAGTTACCCGAACCGAGTACCGAAACCAGACCAACCAGCGTGCCTTCAGGCACCTCGCCGAGCATGGCCGGCGTCAGTTCTTCGCTGACCAGAATGGTTTTTTCCGGATAGACCAGGTTCTGTTGCCGCTCTTCCTGCAAGTAGGCCAGCAAGCGGCGGCCGAGGTCTTTGACGTCCGACGCACGCTCACGCAGGTAGGCGTCGTCCATCAGTTCGAAACGGTTGACGTGTTCGGTGACCACCTGACGCAACGCACCCTGCGCCCACTGGCCGGTCTTGATCACGGTGGTGATTTCGCTGCCGAGCGAAGCATCGTCGAGCATCATCAGATAAACGTCGAACAGCGCGCGCTCTTCGGGACGCAGTTGTGTCGCCAGTTTCGCCGACAAGGCACGCATGTCGGCGCGCACGCCTTCAATGGCGGTCTTGAACAGTGCCAGTTCGGCGTTGATGTCGGTGATGGTCTTGTCCGGCACCACGTCCAGATCCGCCGGCGGCAACATGACCACCGCCGTACCGACCGCCGCACCCGGCGAGCCCGGCACGCCGACGAACTTGGCTTCCTGAATGCCTTTGCCTTGACGGCCCAGACCCCGGATCGAACCGGTGGCCTCGGCGTGGGCGATGACGCCAGCGAGCTGCGCGCTCATGGTCACGAGGAAGGCTTCTTCACCTTCATCGAACTGGCGGCGCTCTTTTTGCTGGATGACCAACACGCCGACAACGCGGCGGTGGTGAATGATCGGTGCACCAAGGAAGGAGGCGTAGCGCTCCTCACCGGTCTCGGCGAAGTAGCGGTAGCGCGGGTGATCCGCGGCGTTTTCGAGGTTCAGGGGTTCTTCACGCGTGCCGACCAGGCCCACCAGACCTTCGTTGGGTGCCATGCTGACTTTACCGATCGAGCGCTTGTTCAAGCCCTCGGTGGCCATCAGGACGAAGCGGTTGGCCTCGGGATCAAGCAGGTAGACCGAGCAGACCTGGCTGCCCATGGCCTCTTTGACGCGCAACACAATATTCCCCAACGC
>NZ_JBIUWM010000017.1:0-94797 GCF_044743445.1 Pseudomonas sp. NPDC087615
AAAAGTCAGCGTGTAATCGCGCTGACTACGTTTTGCGCCCGTATCCATTGCACCCTCCTGATAAGAAGCCAGAAGGTGTAAACCTTATTCAGGACTAGACAGCTTGCAGGAAAAAGCCCGACACGACGGTCGGGCTTTTCTTCAATGCTGGAACCGGGTGATTAACCCAGATGCTCCTGATCCTGGATGATGGCGTTATCCAGGGTTTCCAGCAGAGCCTTACGCACCTTCAGCTTGGTGTTTTTGTGCGCAGTCATGTTGATCTTCTTCAACTGACGCGCGGCAGCGAGTGCGGCACCTTGCAACTCCTCGGCGCAAACCACCTTGTCGAGGAAACCGGCATCCACAGCGCTTTTCGGATCAAACATCTCACCGTTGATCACCGAACGGTGGAATGCCGAACGACGCAGTCGATCACGGGCCAGTTCGATACCGGCGTGGTGCATGGTCATGCCGATCTGCACTTCGTTCAGGCCAATGCTGAACGGGCCATCGACGCCGATGCGGTAGTCGGCGGACAATAGAATGAAGGCACCCTTGGCCACGGCATGACCCGGGCAAGCGACGATCACCGGGAACGGGTGAGAGAGCAGACGGCGAGCCAGCGTCGAACCTGCGGTCACCAGCGACACGGCTTCTTTAGGGCCAGCGGTCATCACCTTCAGGTCATAACCACCCGACAGAATGCCCGGCTGACCGGTAATGATCACGATGGCACGATCAGTCACAGCCTGATCCAGCGCCGCATTGAACGCCGCAATCACGTCCGGGGAAATGGCATTGACCTTGCCGTTGCTCAAGGTCAGGGTCGCGATACCGTCTTCGAGGTGGTAGGAAATCAACTCACTCATGACGCTATTCCTTGTAAGAAAGATAGGCAGACGTTACTCACCGACGTAAGCCAGGTAAAGCGCCGTGACTGACCCGCCAGTCACCGTTTCCCGGCTTGCCCAGCGTAGCGCGCCAGATGGCTGACGCTTCGCCTTCTATATAGAAAGGCCGCGCCCACCGAAGATTGGCCGGTTTGCCATGGCCTGTCGGAGCGTGGAAACGACTTCTTCTCTTAACCGCATGAAAATTCTGAAAAAAAAGTTTGCCATCGGAAAAGCTTTCGACTACATTAGCGCGCCTCGACAGACAGAACATGTTTGAAGAGATACGGTGAAGTGTCCGAGTGGCTTAAGGAGCACGCCTGGAAAGTGTGTATACAGGAAACTGTATCGAGAGTTCGAATCTCTCCTTCACCGCCACATTCAGTAAACGCAAACCCCTGATTTTCCTAGAGAAAGTCGGGGGTTTGTGGTTTTTGGCGTCTGAAAAAAGGTCATATGGGACTGAGATGGGACTGGGGCACTGTTTCGGTGCATAGATGAAGCCTTATGATTGGGTACCCGGTACGGTCGCACGGACTAATCTTTCCATACCCTTCACTCCAGGACGTATTCCATGCCAAACAACTCAGACTCTAATATCGCTACGGCAGATGCGCTGACTCTGCTTCTGCACAACCAACATGCTCTGGGGGCGGCAATTGAAGAGGTAACGAAATGGCTTTCAGAGAGTGGTGCAGCGAGCGTTGCAGATAATGCTCTCGCAGCTATGGAAACCTTGGACAAAAATGCGCGAGCGATTACAGATGCAATCATACATCTCCGGCGATCCTAGGGAATTGCCACAACGGGGAGCAAGGCTAAGGCGCGCGTACGCAGGTCGATCTGAATAATACGCGGCGATTAAGGTTCGATTGGGATAAGAGTTTTAACGTTGTAGGCTGAGGAGTTCAGCCTACAACGACATCGATTGTTATTTGGGGGAAGGGAAAAAGCGCGCTAACTATTCTGCTAGCAATGTATCAAGTTTATTGAAGTGAAGGCGCAGTTGTGTGAACTCGTCTTTTGAAAGGTTTTTAGCATGAGCTTCAGGTCGCCCAAAGAGATTTATTTCTTCCAGCATTAACACTAGCTTGGTTTTTTCAATTTCCAGAGATTTATCAAAGATTGCCCACTCGCGCTTAATGAGATTTATTAGTTCGAGGAAGAAAAGTGGGGATTTGTCTCGGTCAAGAAGTGAGTTTATGTTTGCTCCGGCAAACGCTGTCCTACGAGTTTCTGGTAATGCAGATAGGACCGTGGTGGCTGCTTTTACTGGGCCGTAAGTGATTTTCAATACATTGCGCGCAAGAGTTCTTAAGTTTTTTTCTAATAAATTTCGGCGAACCGAAACCTCTTGTACCATTTCTTCGTTTGTGAGGTTTATTTTTTCATTACTATGTTTCGTTTTTAAAAGCTCGGAGATCGCTTCAAGATTGAATGCATAACCATCAGCTCCCTTCTGGATTAATCCATATCCAATTAAGTGGCGGGTTAGGCTGGCATTATCAAATGCAAAGTTCTCGAAACTTTCTTGATCGCCTTGCGCAAGAAAGCGAAGCATTTCATACTCGTCCGGATACCACTCACTTAAAACTTGGAGCATCATTTCCAGATAGTCTTTGGAGTGAAGCTTGAATTCTTCTTTGGCTTTGTTGTAGATGACTTTGTCAATTATGACGGGGCGATTGATTCCGGCCATTTTATGGATGCAGCTGCACATTTGGCGAATCAGAAAAGGATGACCGCCGAAGTCATCGGTAAGCTTTGCAGCTATGAGATCATCAAATTTTAAGCCCATATAGTCGCCCAGTCTGACGACCATTTGCTTAACTTGTTCTACTGAAAAAGAAGGAACGTATTGACTCGGTATCGAAGCATATATCGGGTTGTCATGTCCTACGACAGTAGCGGATTCGACACAGCTAGGGTTTGTGCCGACAAGCATGTAGCAGAAAACCTCAGGGTTTTTTTGATAGAAACCACGAAGTGTTTGCCAAAAATAGAGAAAATCTGTGTTACTGCGCCAGTGATCTGAAGAGGCTGTGCCAGGAGATATACGTTCGATTTCGTCGAAAATAAACAACATGCTTGAGGGTTTTTTAGACTCAAAGATCCTCATCATGTCAGTTTCAAAACTATCAGCAGCATCCTTTTCTGCGTAGCGATCCTTTGTGTCGACTTTGATCTTTGTCTGCTTTGCCTTTGCGTATAGATTGACGAGCTTTTCTAGTAGTTCGTTCCACCGACAAAGATGGATGGAAGGACTTTCGCAATCTAAAAGTAGAGCATGTTGGCCTAGTGAGGCTAGCTTGCGTTCTATAGCATAAACGATAGATGTTTTACCGCTTTTACGTAGTCCGAATAAGCTTGTATGTTCGCCGGACTGGTAGCGGTTAATTAGTTCGGCTATAAGGTTTGAACGACCGAAAAAGTAGATGTCCTTTTTGAGTGGTGATAAAAAGCTGAAAAGATCGCGAGAGTAAAAATGCTTTCTGAATTTATTTTCTAAGATTCTTATGCAGTCGTGGTTTAGTAACTCTTGATAAGTTGCTGGAATAACTATTGAGTGTTCGGGATCGGACTTTAGAAGACGTTCGACTTTTTCCTCAACAACATTGGCACGACTGATCAATAATCCGCAAACTGTCTCTGTGCGCATTTTTGGTAATGATTGAAGTACTTTGTCGAAAATGTCAAAGCTTCGCGGCTCAAAATATTCATAGTCGCTAAAAACGCAAATTATTTCGCGTTCTATGTTAAACATCTCCGAAGTTCTTTGGCTGGGCTTCATTAAGAAGTAAGAGTAGCGCGATTGGGCTACGCGGATTTCTTGACCGGAATTGGTTAAGTACCAATCCTTGGATAAATTCAGAAGAATCTTCCTTTCGTCTTCTGAGTAATTCTCCATTAGAAATTGTTTGTGAATCCCTGGGTTTGTTATTGATTTGTCAATCATTGCGCTTAGTCCTTCAAATCCAAAAATCCAATGTCCCGAAAGCTATTTTAATCAGGGATGATGTATTTTTGCCATCACTCGAAGGAGTCTTTTTTAAGAAAACGGGTGCAGGAACTTCAACTGTTCCCTCAATTCCGGCCTATGTTCAATCGGCCCCCACACCTGACCCAGGTGTGGGGGCCTTTTTTTGTGGCCGTGGAAACCAGTCCCCCCAGGGCTGGTCTACCATTCCCTTATTGTCTGGCTGATGTCTGAACGTGGGAGTGAGCATGACTGATACCTTGGCGGCACTGAACCTGCCGCACGCGGTGGAGATTCAAACTCTGAAACTGCTGCAGCAAATTGCCCTGGCGCACACGGCGGACGATCTGTTTCGCGCCAGTGACCGCGCCGACGGTTTTGTGCTGGGTTTGGAGACGGTCAAGGTACTGAACGCGGCGAGCATCGAAGGCTTATATAAAACCTTTGAGGCGGCCGCCACGGCGCGGCGTCAGGAGCACGAACAGTGATCGGCGAAGGCATTCACGAAGAGGTGTTGCGCGCCCTGGTTGAACAACACGCGGTGCGTGAATGCCTGGTGGCCAGGATCGACGGCGGTCCCGACTGGGGCCTGTCGATTCGCCTGGGCGGCAGCGGGGCGCGCTGGGTGCCGGTGCGCTCGCGCCGTGAGTCGCTGCGCACCTGGGCCAGTTTGACCGCCGTAGGACGTTTTGCCGAAGGCGTGGGCCTCAATGGATTCAGTGTAGAGCTGTAACAGGTGACAGCTTCAAGGCCATTTGCAGCATGCCCACCACGTCCGGTCCGTCTTCATTGATCCACGTCCCGTAGTGCTGGCGGATCATGTTGCCGTTGGTGTGGCCCATCTGTTCGGCGATCCAGTCGATCGACGCCACACCGGTGGTCAGCAGCTGACTGGCGTAGGTGTGCCGGCATTGCCCGGGTCCCCGATAGCGCACGCCGGCGGCCAGCAAGTGGGCTTTGAAGAAACGATCGCGCACCACGAAGTCATTGGCGTGCGGCAACCCGCTTTTGCTGTTGAGGAACACAAAGTGCAGCTTGTGTGGCCGCACCGTCTTGTTGTCCCGCTCGACGATCTCCACGGTTTCCGCCTTGCGTTTGCGCGTCAGCGCATCGATCTTGCGCAGGGCGTCCCACGCCGGGGCCAGCAGGCGCACCCGGCGCATCGATCGGCGGGTTTTCGTCACCCGGTAGGCGCCGCGCACCTTGGAGCGGCGAAAGGTCACCGTGCCTTGCGCTAGGTCGACATCCTCCCAGGCCAGGGCGATCGTCTCCGACACACGCGGGCCTGCCCATAACATGAACTGCACCATCAGCAGTTCGTGTGTGCGGTGGGTGGGCGTGTCGAGGATCTGTTTGATTTCCGCCCGGGTGAACGGATCCGGGGCTTCCGGATCGGGCAGGCGCACCATCAAGCCCTCGGTCGGGTCGTGCGCGACTTTCATCCGCGTGCGGTACAAGCGAAACACCTGGCGCACGTTGCTGATGATGTCGCGGATGGTCTTGTTCTTCAGGGTTTTCGACAGCGTGTCCTGAATCCATACCTGCAGGTCGAGGTGATCGATCTGGTTGATCGGGATCTTGCCCCAGCGTGGCCGCACATGCACTTCGGCCTTGTTGGCGTAACCCCGGTAGCTCGAGGCCGCGACGCTGTTGGCTTTGATCTTCAACCACAGATCCAGGTAATGGCCAAAGGTGTTTTCCACCAGGCGCGGCGAGTTTGGAAAGTGCCGGGCGTAATCAAAGGTGCCGGTCTGGATCTCGTATTCTATGATGTCGGCCAGGCGCTTGGCCTGGGCCACGGTAGCCGGTGTGTTGGCGCCCGGGACCGTTTCCCGGCATTTCTCTCCGTTGTATTGAAAATAGATTCTCACGGACTTGCCGCGAGCTTCGACCCCACTCATGTAAACCCCTAACGCTGTACTCGTATGTCGACAGTCTGACGATCGGAAACAAAAAGGCCCGTTTCCGGGCCAAGTATCTGCAAGCGCGTTTTCTGGTGGACGCGGTTTATGGTTTGGGCCTGTGCGGGCGCAGATGGGCGTTCAGCCGCTGGCGCCGGCGACTGCAGGCCTGGTGATTGCCTTGGGCGCGCCACTTGCCGCACTGGTCGCACACGCTGGTGAGATCAATGTTCCAGGGAAAACGCCGAGTCGGTGTCGCGGCGGGGTCATTGGTCATGGCGGGACGCCCCCCGTGCGGCGGGGCGGGCGAGCAGTTGGTTGATCACGGCGGCATCCGTGTCGCTCAGGTCGCCCAGAGTGCTGGCCATCTGACTGAGGCTTTCCAGGCGGGTGCGGGACTCGGGGGTTTTGTGCACCAGGTAGCCGATGACGGCGGCGCCGATGATCGCGGTGGCGACCAGGTGCCGCGCCGGTGTGGTAGCCTTCGCGCCGCTGCTGCTGTAGTTCTGTGCTTGCATGGTATAGCCCTCGGTAGTGGTTCGGTGTCGAGGAGCTGCAACTCCTCGGCACTGTTTTTTTACGATCAGTCCTTGCGTGCCAGGTGAATCACCAGGCCGTCAAAATCCGGCTCATGTTCCACACATGATTGCCATTCCAGTACCCGCAGGATCTGTTGCCGGCTGCAGTCGTCCACCAGGATCTCGCGCTGGCCAGCGGCCACCCGCACTTCCAGAATCTGCAGCAAGCCTTCCTCCCCGTAAGCACCGGCCTGAATGATCGGTCCGCTTTGCCCGGTAAATTCCAGACGGCTTTGCACCCATTGGAGCTTGCTGGTTTTGCCGTCGCCGGCATTGCCCATCAACACTTGGATCTGCATCGGTCTTGCTCTCCTTTACGCCTTGAATGTCCAGCACTTGACCGTGGTCGGTCGGGGTTGTGAAACCGGGTTGCGGTGGTTGAACGCGGCGCGCACGGCGCTGTGCACAGCCTTGTTGCTGTCGAGGAATTTGCGCGAGCGCGACTCCTTGAGTAGGTCGCGCAACGTGGCCACGTCGGCCAGCTTCTGTTTGTGTTCGGCGGCGCGTTCGCAGAATTCGTTGAGGTTGATGGCGATAACGCCCGGGTCACTGCTGTGGTCGACCACCGGATCTTCACTGAGCGATTCGAGGTAGTCGTAAACCTCCCAAAATTCCGCCACGGCCGGGTGGTCGGAACTGATCGACGCTTGGCGCTCGATGGCCATTCGCACGATCTGCCGCTGAGTGGCGGCAACTTGTGGATCATTCAGTTTCAGGACCAGGCGCAGGCCATCCAGCAGCGAGAGCAGCTGTGCGTGGTTCTTGCTGATGCGCTCGACACGGATGTAGCCGCGCAGGTCATAACCGCAGCTGCTGCAGTTACCCTGGTCGCTGATATAAGCCGTGCTGCAGGCAAAACAATGGGTGTGCAGGCGGCGCAGCTTGGCTTCATGTTCCGGCATGCGCTGGGCGAACAGATCGAGCACGGCGGATTCTTTGCCCACCGCTTTCAGCAGAAAATGACTGAGGGTGCCGCCATCCAGCGCGTTCAACTGATCAGCGGCCGCACGGCTTTCCGGGGTGACGGTCGGACGCACAAAGTGCAGTTTGACGATGCGCGTCATGATCGCTTCGTGAGCCACCACGGCAGCGTTCTGGCTGATGGCGATCGTTCCGCGAAAGGGCGGTTCGTAGGTCTCGTTGCCGGCAGTTTTCACGCCTTTGGTGGCCAGGGTGCCGCCGCCGTAGAAGTCTTTGAGCTCGTCCCATTCGAAGGTTTTCGCGTGTGCCCGATCGTCACTGTGGCGATCGGCCTCGAGGAACACCACCGGCATGCCGGAGACCTGGCCCATCAGGCGCGAGCGACCCGCCTTGGTCGACTTCATCGGATCGAAACCTTCATAACCTTCGCGGCCCAGCAATTTCCACAGCAGGTTGAGGAGGGTGGTCTTGCCGGCACCGGCCTCACCGGTGGCTTCCAGAAACGGGAAGGACTGGTAACGCGCGCGGATCTGTTCGCAGAACAGCGAGCCGAAAAAGAACACTAGGGCGACGAATCCCTGGGCGCCGAAGCAGGTCCAGAGCAGCTTTACCCACTGCTCGTTGAAGTCCTTGCCGTCACGTTGCAGCTTGATCGGCACACCTTTCTGCAGGGTTTTCAGGCGCAGCTTGCCGAACTCGAAATAGTCTTCGCTGTTGACCTTGTAGGTGCTGCCGTCCTTGATCGCGATGTCGCCGTAGACGTAGCAGGCGTATTCCTTGCTGTAGCCCACGTAGTCGATCGTCGACACGGTTTTGATGCCGAACAGTTGATCCTTCATCAGCTTGTCGAGCTGCTGGCCGCTGCCGGTAAACATGGCGCCGGCGGCCATGCCGAGCAGGCGCTTTTTGAATTCACTGGCGGCGGAAAGTTGGCCACTGGTGAAAGTGTTTTTCACGCTTTCGGAGTCGTGAGGGAAGTCCACGCGTAGGTAATACCAGGACTCGTCGGTGACTTCGTTGCGCTGAAAGTACAAGGCTTGCGGGTAGCAGTTGGCAATCTCTACGACGCTACCGGACTGCTGCAGTGCCTTCTCGCGCTGTTGCGCCTGGTTGAGCAACTGGTCGTCGTGGTTCTCGCTGTCCTCGATGTCGGACATGGCCCGGTTGAATTTCTCCATGTCTAGCTTGAACCAGTACAGACGGCTGCCAAAACCCAGGTGAAATTCCCCGCGCTTGTTCCAGTCGTACATGAGCAGGGCTTTTTCCGCTGCGCTTTCTGCCAGCAGCAGGGCGCCCTGGTGCCGGGCCTGTTTGAGGTCCGTTGCGATCTGTTCGGCACGCTTGGCGTCGTCCTGGATGAAGCTCCAGCGCTGATGCAGATCGTTCCAATCCGCCTTGCGGCCGTCGCGCTGGGAGATCTGCGCGGATTCGCAGATGAAACCCAGGGCGCGGGCTTCGCGTACCCATCGACGGGTGTAGGCGTTGGCGCTCGGCTCGTTGTCCAACGCCCACACCAGCTTGGGCAGCTTGCCGCCCTCACGGATTTTGATCAGCGCCTTCAGCGAGTCCCCCGGGAACGCATTGGACGACATGGCCGATACCGCTGCGATGTCGTTGTGCACCAAGGCGATGGCATCAAAGATCCCTTCGACGATCCAGATTTCCTTGACCTCGAGCAGGTCGACGCAGGGCGGGCACCACCAGACGCCGCGATAGCTGTCCTTGGATTTGAAGCGCGCCTTCATCTTGCCAAAGCGGTGCGGCTGATCGATCAGACGTTCCCACCATCCGCCTTTTTCCAGAGCGAAACGCACCGTGGCGCTGCCGGCGTTGTGTTCAGGGGAATAGAAGCTTTCCTGCGTGAACCAGCCCTGAATCAGTTCAAATCGAAAGCCTCGGGCGTATTCCAAGTAGGCCCGTGCGGTGGCGTTGGGGTGTTGGTCGGTCGCCGGTGCGCGCTTGCTCCAGTCCTCAAACAGATCGTCGTACAGCTCTTTTACGTGCAGGGTATGGCCGCACTTTTCCGGGCGGCCACAGATCACCATCCATGGTGTATCGAATCGAGAATACAGCTCCTTTTTCTTGCACTTGGGGCAGGTGCCACCGCGCATGTAATCGGTGCCTACGCGGTGCTTCAGTCCGAAATCGAACTGGAGGCGTTGCAACACGTCGTGGCGGAGATCTTCTTTCATGATTACTTCACTGCTTTGAGGCTGAGGGAGAGGGCGGCCATCAGGCGTTTCTGGGCGGCCATCACCGGAGTTCTTTCGAGGATCGAGCTGTGCCGTTTTTCTTGCGGGACATACCGGTATTCATCCGCGTACCAGTAGTCGTTGAGGCTCAAGCGGTACTGCTCACGCATTACAGCCAGAAGCGCTTCGGCTTCTGCAGCTGGCAATTGGGTGGTCAGAATCACAGCGTTTCCCATCTTGAAACCTCGATTTCAGGCGCAGCTCACCCAAACCCACAGGGTGTGGGGCAGGCGTTCGTTTGGAGTTGGTGTTACGAGTTGGCTAAGCGGAAACGGCCAATGTCTGGCGCGTTGATGATTCGCTCGTAGATCAGGCTGACCGGCACGGCCCATTGGCTGCCGGTGACAGGGTCGACGATTACGGTGTGCGTCGACGTGCTGCTCTGGATGTTCAGGCGCTGCCGATCGCGAACGGCGACCATGCTGCTGTTGGCCAAGTGAACGATCCTTTCCGCGATCTGCGTTTGCACGTCGTAATCCGCAACCAGGTGTTGAACGGCTCGGCTGAACAGTTGCTGATCGTCGCTCAGGTGTTCGCAGTGGTGACGCTCCAGGAACAACAGTGCGGCGCGCTGCAGCATGTCTTGGTATTCATTCGCTTCGGGCACGGCAGTCATTTGTCTTTCCCCGGCTTTGATGCGTGCAGTTGGATGACCGCGAGAACTTCGGCGTGTCTAGCCGCGAGGTGCAGTGAGTCCGCGTGAAGGATCGCTTCGGCCTCGGCCTCGCTGATAATTTCGTCTTTCAATGCCTCGGCGATTAGGTGGTCGACGGTGCCTTTCTTGGCTGAGGCTTGGACGCAACGGGCGTACATTTCGACGTTGTCCAACGCTTCAGGCTCAACCACTGGAACGAACATCCCGCCGTACATTGCTGCGATGTACTCGGATAGGAAGGTGGTCCCGGTCTCCAGCTCGAGTAGGTGGATCTGTGCGTCGGTCAGTGGGCGGCAGTTGTTGTTTTCGTAAGCGTGGTTGTCGAACTTTTTGAGCGAGAGACCGATACGAGCGGCGGCGCATTCGCGTCCGCCTGGATAGGCGCAAATAATTGCGCTGACTACCTGACGCCGAGTTTTTAGAACTGTGCTTTTCATGTTCTGCTTTTCCCTGTGGCCCGGTGCCGTTACTGTTCAATCACGCCGTCTTTGATACCCAGCAACACCGCGGCGCGATGTGCCTCCCCACGGCGACCTTTGATCCGACCGTTCAACAGGTCGCTGACCAAATTTTTGTTCAGTCCATGCTTTCGGCTGAATTCCGCAATGCTGATCCCTCTGCGATTCAGAGCCTCTCGGGCTTGCTCCGGCGTAACTGTGGCGGGCATAGTGCGCACTCTGTTCAGTTGTGTTTGTTTGCGTTTGTCTGTGGTGATTCTTGGTCAAAAAAATGATCAAGTCAATGATGGTGAATAAAAAAATGCTCATAGCGGATCAAGTAGGTGAACGCCTAAGGGAAGAGCGCGAGCGCCTAGGCCTGAATCAAACAGAGTTTGGAGTACTACTTGGCGTCAGCCGGGGGACTCAAAAAAACTATGAGTTGGGAGCTAATTCGCTCGACCTTCGCTACGTGGCGGCACTGGAAAAATGCGGCGTAGATGCGGCATTTGTGCTGACTGGCCGACGTTCTACGCCACTCGGTCAGCTTTTTTCGCCAGAAGAAGAAAAGTTGATCGGGCAGTACAGAAGCATCACGCCCTTTGACCAGGAGGCGATCCGTCGTTTTCTGCAGGCGATGGCCGACGACGCCGCTCGGAGCCAGAAGTAAACAGCAACACTGCAAATAAGACATTTGTCGCCCCTCAGTACCAATGCCAGCTTCCGCCCCGATAACGTCGATTTAGCAATGCACTTTATGGAGTAGTACGCATGTTGGATCGCAAGAAAAAAGAACTCGTTTGTGTTAGTTACCATGAGTTCGACTGGCTCGGGCTGACCTCAATTGAACGTCGCCTGATCGGGCTATACCGACTGTTGAGCGAGCAAGAACAGCTTCAATTACGCCGGCTTTCTGAGGTGCTTGCCATAAAGCACGAAGACGTTGTTACCGACTGATAATCGTCCCATTTAACCGATCGCCGACATCTTCGAGTCGGCGATTCGCGTGTCACGCCACGGCCTGTGATCCCAATTGCTCGAACAGCTCCCGCTGTTTCGCCCTGGGCATATCCCGCAAATGATCGAACAGCATCCTTTCGAAAGACTGAGCCGATGGGCTCAGCGTGTGCGAGAACGTCAGATTTGCGACCCACGTGTGCCCGCACTTTGCGTCCAGGCACTGGCAGTACAGCTTCGCAAACTCCGTCGATAGCTTCTCCCGCGAAGCGATCCGACCTCTGTGTCCGCATTTGCATTCAACTCTCATTGTGTCCCTCCCCAGGGAAGCCAATCGCCACTAGTTTGCCATAATATGTAGTGGCAATCTCTTAGCTAAGTTCCGGATGCAGTGGGATCAACTGAAATATCCGCTTCTCTCCAGTTGATTCGCCTGTCTGGTCGTAAGGTGTCATTGACTTGGTTGAACAGCTGACAGATCGGCCGGATCTCGTTGCTGGTGTAGACCCGGTCAATCTTTTCGATGTCGCCAAAACCACCGCTGTTCTCCGGAATGATGCCGGCGAGCGCTGGGTTCATTCGCCAAGCGGCGATAACGTCGTTGCGGGTGATGTTCTTCACCTTCTCCAGCTCGTCTTTGGCTTGGAAGTCGCCCACGGGGATGATCTGGATCGCGTTCTCTTTGCCGTTCGGGATGTTGACGAACATCGAGCGGAAGTTGCCCACGCCCTTGCTTGAGCTGATCTGCGCGCGCAGGTTGTCTTCGTCCTCCTCGGTCAGGTCCGGATCGTTGGTGTAGAAGATGTAACCGGCGTGAGCCCCGTTGCTGTAGTAACGCCGGCGGAACAAGGTTGCGGCTTCGTTGAGCAGCAGTGCCTGCATGCCGCCCAGGTAGTCCGGCACTCCGTAGATGTTCTGTTCCACGTCATAGTCGAGGACGTGCTCGATCTCGTCCTGGTCGAAGTCCATGAACTTGTTGTCAGGCAGCAGCATTCGAAAACCGCCGTCGACTTTCACCCGCATGTTGATCGACGCCAGGTGCTGCAACTCCAGGACTTGGCCGAAGGCGTTGGTGTCGCGATAGAAGAAGGCTTCGCCGAACACCATGTAATCCAACCCCGCACAGCCCATCGTTCGGGCGCTGCAGCCGGCCGAGGGAATTAGCTCACGCAACAGCAGGTTGCGCTTGAACTTCGGGATTGCGCCGTGGTGCGCGTTTGCGCGCAGCAGCTTGGCAAGGCCGGGACGCGACACCGGCGGCTTGTAGATCTCGCCGTCGTCGCTGAGGAACACCCCCAGGTACTCGCCGATGTTGCCCGACAGCACCTGCTCGGGTTCGCCGAACGTAAACGCCCGCATGGGCTGATGCTGTTGCGCCTGCTGGTTGACCGGGCGATTTCTGCGTCGATGCTTGGGCATTGTTTCCACTCGTGACGTAGCGGCTACGACGCCGCTTGTTGGTGTTCAAAGGTTCGTTGGCCAAGGCGTGCATGACCGCCCAAGCGATATCGGCGTGGCCGGTCGCGTCGGTGCGCGAAGCGCTGTAGGTGACCTGGCCGCTGTTGGTGGTGCCGCGTTTGATGGTTAGGAACGCCTGGGCGATGTCGGTCCATCCGGCATCCCACTCGATGCGGCTGCCTTGGATCGTGTCCTGGGCTTTGAGCACCAGGGCATTCTTCGCCTCGAGGCTGTAATGAATCGGCGTCGCTTTGGCGTAGAAGTCGCGCACCAGGTCAAACACGCCGTAACCCACGCCGGTGACATCGATGCCGATGTGCTGGACGTTGAAACGCTCGGTCAGCTTCTTGACCTGAGCGGCCTGGTAGGTGAACGAGTGACCACGCCAGCTATGCTTTTCCAAGATCCGGAACTTCGCACCTGGCTCGAGCGGCGGGGCGATGACAACGCACGTCGCGTCGTCGCGAGTCCGGCTCGGGTCGTAGCCCAGCCAGACCGGGCTGTTGCCGAACGGTCGTTCCTCGTCGGGCTTGTAGTCCTCCCACAACGACAGGTCGGAATAGCACCGCTCCAGATCCTTGAGGCCGAACGCGCTCTGTGTGCTGTCGATGAACTTGCAGTAGAAGAGCTGCTGAAACTTGTCCTCGTCGTACTCCAGCTGCAGTTGCTCGAGGTCGAACAGATCGCAGCCGCCGTCGATCGCATCCTGAATAGTGATGGTCTTGCGCCATTGGCCGTCCGGACAAAGCGCACCTTGGGTATACGCCGCCTCGATCGGCCAGGTGCCGCCGGCCTTTTTCCCGCGCTTGCTGTTGCGGAATTCTTCTCCGGTCCAGAACGGGTAGGCCTGGTGCGACACCGCGCTGGGCGTCGAGAAATAGGTCTTGCGCCATTTTTTGTGGGTGCCCATGGCGCTGGCCACGGTGCTGAGTTTTTCGAAGTCGCGGATCCAGAAATATTCGTCGACGTAGACGTGACCGTGGTAGCCCTGAGCGGTGCTGCTGTTTGTCGACAGGAAGCGCAGTTCGGCGCCGTTGCTTAGCACGATCGGGTTGCCGGTCAGCTCGATGTCGAACCACTGCTTGGCGAACTGGATGATATAGCTGCGGAAGATCTCGGACTGCGATCGGCTGGCCGACAGAAAGACCTGGTTGTCGCCGCTCAACACCGCGTCCATGAACGCTTCGCCGGCGAAGTAATAGGTCAGGCCTACCTGCCGACTTTTGAGAATGTTGCGGATTCGGCAGGTCAGCGGGTTCTGTTTGGCCGCGAACAGCTCCTGCTGGTAGCGGTACATTTTGCTGATGAACTTATCTAGGAAGTCGACTTCGGTCAGCCCGCTGATGTCGTTCTTGGCCTTCTTCTCTTTCTTCTTGCCGCCGCCTTCACCACGGCCGGAACGTTCGCCACGCGGTCGCTGGCGAGCTTCCGTGGAATCGCCTGTCTCGTCTCCGATCGATGCCGCCGGCGCCGGTTTCGCCGCTTGTTTGAGCAGCCGTTCGCGCACCACTGTCAGCCGGTCCAGCTCGTTCAAATCGTCCTTGGACAGACTGCCGACCTTGTCCAGTAGCAGCGTGATACGTCGGCCGACAGCGGTGAGCGGTTCTTCGTCCGACAGCATGTCTTCCCAGCCGCCCTGGCGAATCCAGTAATAGACGATCCGGATGTTGGGCAGGTTGAGTTGCGCCTGAATTTCCTTGGCCTTACAGCGGCGCAGAAACAGGCGTTTGGCGGCTTCTTTAACTTCGGTCGAGTAGTACATGGGCCGCAGTCTATGCGGCGAAAACGGTGAAAACGCGGGGTTAAATTCTGCGATTTACCTAGAACGGGAATCTAGGAGGAACGCGCAATTGAACCGTTTGTTAGGGGGCGTTTTGCTCCATATCTTGGCGGCTCAAACCACCGATTGAGCGCAGTTATCGCCCATGCCCCGTTCCCTTGTTTCGTTCTGGAAACGTGTCGCCACCAGCGGCACCACCGCCGATGGTCGCGAGATCCTTCCCCAGGAACTGCGCGATATCGCTGAGACCTACAAGCCGTCCAAATACACGGCTGTGATCTGGTGCGACCACGAACGCTGGAGTGGTTCCCACGGCACTGTTTACGCCGTGCGCCTGGTTGAAGAGGGCGATGATCTGGAAGAGGGGCAGATTGCTCTCGAAGCCCAGCTTAAGCCTAACGACCGGTTGCTCTACCTGAATGACCAGGGCCAGAAGCTTTTCACCAGCATCGAGATCACTCCCAACTTCGCCGGTAGCGGAAAAGCCTATCTGACCGGCTTGGGCGTAACCGACGAGCCCGCCAGCCTTGGCACCCAAGAACTCTATTTCTCGAGGAAAACCCACAAGGACGCTTTCTACGCCGCGTCCGTCGAATTGGGCTCCTTTGAAGAGGAACCCCAGGGCGAAGTTGGCAAGCTGATTGGCTTGCTTACCGGCCTGTTCAAGCGCTTTGCAGCGGACGCCCCGCCCGCCGAACCCACCACCCCAACCGAGAGCAAACCCCCAATGGATGAAGCTACAGCAACGGCCCTTAAAGCCCTGCTGGCTCAATTGCTGATTGTCGCTGCTGGCATTCAGGCTGTGATTGAGCCCGTCGCGGAAGAGGCTCCTGAGCCTGAAGCCGCACCGATCGATGACGTGCAAGCGGCGGTCGACGGCATCGTGACCACTGCCGAGGAGGAGCGTGAGTTCGGCCGCAAGGGCGGCGCCACGAACAAAGCCCTGCTCGCCAGCATGGCCGCGCTGCAGAAGCAATTCTCTGCACTCCAGAACACCCCAGCCGGCCGTCAGCTGCCACGCAACCCCGGTCCTGTGACCCCTGCCAAAAAGCGGGTGCTCTGACATGGGCCAGCCATTGAGCGCCAAAGGCGCCAAGCAGTATTCCGCGCTGCAGGAAGCGATCGCCGAAACCTACGGTATTGAGCGCGCCAGCAAGACGTTCAGCGTTGAACCGTCGATCGCTCAAGAACTGAACGACTCGATCACCGCCAAGGCCGACTTCCTTGAGCGCATCAACGTCGTTCCGGTCAGCGAGATCAAGGGCGAAAAAGTGTTCATTGGTGTCAACGGCCCTGTGACCGGCCGCACCAACACCAAAACCACCGACCGCGAAGCCAAGGATGCTTCTGCGCTGGAAAACACCACTTACGAACTGAGCGACACGCAGTCCGATGTGGGTTTGCCATACGCGAAGATCGACGCCTGGGCGAAGTTTCCGGACTTCCAGGATCGCTACTCTGGCGCGGTGCAGAAGCGTATTGCCCAGGACCGAATCGTGATCGGCTTCCACGGCACGCACGCGGCAACCCAAACCGATCTGGCTGCGAATCCCAAGCTGCAGGACGTGAACAAAGGCTGGTTGCAACAACTGCGTGAGCAGGCCCCGCAGCAAGTGCTCAAAGAAGGCGCCTCCGCTGGCAAGGTCAAGCTGGGCGCAGGCGGCGACTATGCCAATCTCGATGCTCTGGTGCATGACACCAAACAGATGGTCGACGAGATCCTGCGCGAAGACGGTGACCTGGTCGCGATCATCGGTTCCGACCTGTTGGCGGCTGACAAGGCCAAGCTGTACACCAAGCAGGGCGACACCCCGACCGAAAAAGAGCGCATCGAAAACCTGCAGGTCATCGCGACCTACGGCGGCTTGCCTTCGTTCAGCGTGCCGAACTTCCCGGTCAACGCCGTGTTGGTCACCAGCTGGGACAACCTGTCGATCTACTTCCAGGACTCCAGCTGGCGTAAGCAGGCGGTCGACAACCCGAAACGCTCCCGCGTCGAGGACTACAACAGCCGCAACGAAGGTTACGTGATCGAGCAACTGGAAAAGATCGCGCTGACCGAGAACGTGGAGCTGGTGGCGTGAGCCTGGCCCTGGCGCACAAGCGCCGCACCTTGGCCATGGGTGTGACCGCTGTTGCTGCAGCCCTCTCAGGTGCGGCCATGGCTTACACCCCGGCCGACGCGTTGAGCAGTCCGGCAAATGCCCGCAAGCATCTGCTGCTGCAGGAAGCGGCATTGGATCAGGATCTGGCTCGTATCAGTGCCATCAACGGCCTTGCCGGTCGCCAGGCACTGAAACGCGAGGAGCTGCTGCCCAAGTACCAGGAATACGTCCAGCGCTACTGCGAATCGGGACTGAATTTCCCGAACCGCGTTGCGGTGCAGGTGATGGTCTGGCTGTTCGATACCGTCCAGTTTGACGACGCCCTGGAACTGGCGGACTTCCTGATGGAGCAGGGTCAGCAGATGCCTGAGCGCTTCAAGCGCCGGGATATCCAGACCTTTGTTGCAGACGCCGTGTGTGAGTGGGCGTACGCCGAATACACCGCCCAGCGCAGCCCTGAGCCGTACCTGTCCAATCTGCTGCCGTTTGTCGACGGAAAATGGGAGCTGACCGAACAGATCCCGAGCAAGTACCACAAGTTGATCGGCATGCGCGCCATTGAGGCGAAGCAATGGGATGTCGCGCTCAAGCATCTGGAACGTTCGACGGAGCTGTACGCCCAGGCCGGCAACAACACCCGTATCAAAGAGGTCCGCAGGGCCTTGGAAAAACAAGCGGCCGCTAACCCGGCTTCCGAATAACCGACTACCCCCCCCAGCGGGAACCTGTGGAAGTGCGCCGACCATTTATGGACCGTCCCACTGAAAACAGGCTTCCCGCCCTATTCGAGTGGCCAGCAATGAGCTTTTCCGGGAAACCCACCACTTTTGTGGAACAAGCGATCGAGAACGACGGCTTCTGGCCGGACCTCTCCGTGACCGAGTTTCAGAAGGGTTACCGCCTGCCGGCGGAGCACCTGGTAGAGATGCTGGTCATCAACCTGGCTACGGCCATGACCGAGGTCAACAGTGATCTCGCCAAGTTAAAAGCGCGCTTGCAGGGCGCTGGAGTGTCACGCGTTGAATCTGCAGACACCACCGTCCTGCCGGAGCGCACCTATCAAGCCGAGACGTACAAGCGCGCCGTGTATTGCCGCGCTAAGGCCAGCTTGCTGCCGGAATTCGCCTCGATCATCCGCCGCGAAAGCGCGGAGAACCTGGGCAAGGAAGTCCCCGAGCGCAAAGAAACATTCCTTGAGTTCAGCCAACAGGCCGTGCGTTCGCTGCAGGGCCGTGGCCGCATTACGGCGGCACTGCTGTGATCAAGCTCCGCGCTTTGACGGCGTATTTGATCGAGCGCCGCCTGGTCGAGTCCGAGCAGCTCGACAGCTGGACCAACCAGGTGAATCTCGAGCTGATCTGGAAGCCCGACGTCGGTGGCATGCGCATGGGAGACATGCGCTACAGCGCCACGATCGCGCTGGAGCGTTTCGCCGATCACCCTGGGCGCCTGATGGCGTTGGTGGGTAGTTGGCTTGAGGGCAACGACCAGGAGCGCGACGAACTGCCGGCGGCGAAGTTCGACATCACCATGCTCGACAACGATCTGGCCGACGTCGACATCACCCTAGAGTTCGTTGAGCCGCAGTACCTGGCCGAGGATCCGGAGGGCGAGATCGAAGCCTTCGGCACGGCCTGGTCGTTCATCCCGTTTGACCTGTGGATCGCCGAGCACGGCGAGGTGTCGAGCCATGGCCGGTCGTAGCACCGTCGACCTCGATGTCCGGGGACTCCTTGGCGCCCAGGAACAACTGGCTTTGCTCAGCCTGCCGCCACAACTGCGCCGGCGTTTGCTGAACAACGTCTCCAAGCGCGTGCGATCCATGAGCCGCAAGCGCGTGCGTGATCAGCAGAATCTCGACGGCACGCCGTTCGAGGCGCGCAAGGGATCAAGCAAGGGCAAAAAGAAGATGGAAGCCGGCCTGGCGAAGCTGATGCAGGTCACCAGCGTCAGCGCCGACGAAGCCGTGCTTGGTTGGAAAAATGCCCTGACCAGTTGGGTCGCGGCGCAACAACACAACGGCGTCAGTGAGCGCCGTACGGCCGCTCAAATGAAGCGGTGGAACACCGTTCCCGCCGGCCTGGCTGCCACGGAAAAGCAGGCTAAACGCCTGCGCAAGTTGGGTTTCAAAGTTCGCCAGGCGGGCAAGAAGTCTCTGACCAGACCGTCAGTGGCTTGGATTCAAGAACACGTCAACTACGCCAGGGCGGGGCTACTGATCCGCATCTTGGACGACGAAAAAACCGAGAGCAGCGGCGCACAAAGCTGGGAGATCACCTTGCCCAAGCGCCAATTCATCGGCGTCGGTACCGAAGGCGATACCGCCTCGCTGCTGAACCAGGTGCTCCAACAAATCCTAAATTCACCCCGCTAGCGAGGCACTGCATGGCACTCGGCAAAGTCAGCGTTAACAACCTCAATCTCGGCCAGGGTGCCGTGACTGAGATCGAACGCTATTTCCTTTTCATCGGCACCGCCGCCAAAAACGTCGGCCAGTTGCTCGCACTCAACACCGACAGCGACCTCGACGGGTCGCTGGGTATTCCGGCCAGTGATCTGAAAACCCAGATCACGGCCGCACGTCTCAACGGAGGCGATCGCTGGGCGTGCCTGGCTGCTCCGATCGCGGCCGATGGTAGCTGGTCCGAAGCACTGACCAACGCCCAGCAAAAAGGCTTTTCCGTCGAGGCGGTGGTGATTACTACCCCAGTGGATGCCGGCAATGAACTGTCAGTCATGCATGACGCGGCGATCGCACTGAACAACACCTTTGGCCGTCGCGCTTTTGTCATGGCGGCAAGTGCCGGCATAACTGTGCAGCAGACCTGGGCGGAATACCTGACCGAGCAGAAAGCGATCACCGCCGATCTGGCTGCGCCGCGTGTCCTGGTCGTGCCGCAGTTGCACGGCAATGACCTGGGCGTGCTGGCTGGCCGACTGGCCAACGCCGCCGTGAGCATTGCCGACAGTCCGATGCGCGTGGCGTCTGGTGCTCTGCTGGGCCTCGGCACCGTTCCTGTCGACAAGGAAGGCGTGCCGTTGCCGTCCGCCATTCGCGCCGAGCTGGATGCGGCTCGTTTCTCCGTGTCGCAAACCTATGCCGATTACCCGGGCGTGTTCTGGGGCGACGGCAACATGCTCGATGCGCCGGCCAGTGACTTTCAGGTGGTCGAGTACCTGCGCCTGGCCGACAAGGCCGCTCGCCAAGTCCGCCCGCTGCTGATCCGCCGTGTCGGTGATCGTCGCTTGAACAATTCGCCCAACAGCATGGCTGCCGCTATCAGCGCATTCATGAAGCCGCTGCGCCAGATGGCCAAGTCCACCACCTTCGCCGGCGAGGTGTTCCCGGGCGAGATCGAATCGCCAAAAGACGGCGACATCGTCCTAGTGTGGCACAGCAAAACCAAGGTTGAGATCTACATCAAGATCCGGCCGCTCAACTGCCCGAAAGACCTGACGGCGAACATCGCCCTCGACCTTTCCAGCGAAGATTCGGAGTAACCCTTATGTCCCGTATTGGCGGTAAAAACTTCGACATCAACCTGGGCGATCTGCAGATCCATGTCGAAAGCTGCACCCTGGATATCACCGACAACACAGCCGTGGCGCAAACCCGTGGCGTGCCCAACGGCACCGTCGACGGCGATGTGTCCGCCAGTGGTGAGTTCGAGTTCGACACCAACAACTTCAACCTGCTGATCGAGGCGGCACGGTCTGCCGGCAGCTTCCGCCAGTTGGAGCCTTTCGACTCGGTGTTCTTCGCCAAAGCAGGCGATGAAGAGCTGCGCATCGAGGCGTTCGGCTGCAAGTTGAAGGTGTCCAGCCTGCTCAGTGTCGACCCGAAAGGCGGCGAGAAAACCAAGCACAAGGTGCCGTTCGACGTTTCTAGTCCGGACTTCGTCCGCATCAACGGCGTGCCGTACCTGGCTGCGGCCGAGATCGAGGGCCTGCGCTGATGGTCTGCCCGTTCGACCGCGCCCAGGCATTGGAGCAACGCCAGCGTGATCAGGCGATCGCTGCTCAGCTGGCCCGCACGCGGCCGATCGGGCCAAGTCTGACCCATTGCGAAGACTGTGATCAGCCGATCCCGGAAAAACGCCAGGTGCTGGGCGGTATGACCCGCTGCGTGCCGTGCCAAACCATTTTTGAGAAAGAGGTTCTGCGATGAGCGCGAATCAGGTCGCCCAGGACACCGCCGTTGCGCTGGCCAAGGCGTCGCCGGCAATCGGCGTTGCCGCTACAGGTGTAACGGGCGCCGTCGATTGGTCGGCGGTCGCTTACATGCTGACCGCGCTCTACATGGTGCTGCAGATCCTTCTGCTGATTCCCAAGTATCGCCAGATGCTGCTCGACTGGAAGGGCAAGTCGTGAGCCTGCGCACCAAGATCGCCGCCGGCGCGATTGTGCTGGCCAGCGCGCCTTTGCTCGCGTTCCTGGGCAAGTGGGAAGGCAACGGCCAGAACGTGGTGTACGCCGATAAGTTGGCCCGTGGCCTGCCTACGGTGTGCAAGGGCATCACCCGTTACACCAGTCCGTATCCGCTGATCGTCGGTGACTACTGGTCGCCGGCACGCTGTGCCGAGGTGGAGCAGCTGGTGATCGAGAAAGGCCAACTGGCTCTGGCTGACTGCCTGAGCAATCAGGCGATCGGCCAGAAGACCTTCGACGCCCTGAGCAGCCACTCGCACAACTTCGGCGTGGCCAGTACCTGCGCCAGTCGGGCTGTCGGCCTGATCAATGCCGGTCGCATCGCCGAGGGCTGCAAGGCGTTGGCCTGGGCCCCGGATGGCAAAACACCGGTGTGGTCGTTTGTGACCGATGCCCAAGGCCGAAAACAATTTGTACCAGGGCTGCACGCTCGCCGGCGGGACGAAGCCACCGTGTGCGCTGAGGACTTGTGATGCTGCGCGAGCTTCTGTTTCCACTGCTGGCCTGCCTGGCGGCGTTCGTTGGGTTCGACATCCTGCAGGGACAGCGCGACACCGCGCGGGCCGAGCGTGATGCAGCCCAGTACGAAGCCAGCGGCCTGCGTGAAGCGGCCCGAATCACCGGCGAGATGTTGGCCGCCCGAGACGCGATAGACCGTAACCGTACCCAGGAACTGACCGATGCACGCACTGAAATCGATGCTTTGCGCCTTGACGTTGTCGATGGCCGTCAGCGGCTGCGCGTCAAAGCCACCTGCAGCAGCACCACGCCAGACACCACCGGCGCCGGCGGCGTGGCTGATGCAGGTACCGCCGAACTCGCAGCAGACGCTCGACCGGATTATTTCACCCTCAGAGATCAGCTCGCCCTCAGCAAGCAAATGATCCTGGGCCTGCAGGACTACGTCAGCCAGGTGTGCCTGCGCTGACCCGAATCACCCCTTTAACCCAACCACCAAAACGGACATGAACATGAGCCAGATCCAATCCCGCGAAATCACCCTGGAAATCGGCGAGAAAGAATTCGCCTTCAACCTGACGCCCCAGGACGTGACCAAGTACTTCAACGCCATGACCGCCAACAACAAGGTTGCGCCGTCCTTCAACTTGCTGAGCACCACCGTGCTGCCGGCGCAAAAGGCCGATCTGCGCGAGCTGATGGTTAACCCGGTTAACACCATGCAGATCGCCGGCGCGCTGCTCGAGGAGTACGCCCCTGACATCGGGATCATCGTAAAAAAGCCCTTGAGCACGCTGACCGCCTGACCGAGGACGGGCTGGGCCAACTGATGGCCCTGACCAACCGTTGGCTGCCTGGTGCCGAGCCCACCATCGAGAACATGGGCACGGCCAAGTGGCTGGAAGACGAACACTGGAAGCGCATGGAATTTGCTGTGGCCAACGGCATTGCCCATGCGCTGAACGGATAGGACACACATGGCCGACCGTAGCGCCCGCCTGGACTTCATCCTGGCCCTGACCGACAAGGTCACTGCACCGTTGGGCAAGGTGAAAACAGGTTTTTCCGACCTTGCCGAGCAAAGCGAAAAGAACATCAAAACGATGGGCATGGGCTTGGCCGGTGTCACGGGGGCTTTCGTCGGTATCAACGAATCGCTGCAGCCTGCGCTGGAAATGAACCGCGCCCTGGGCGAGGTCAAATCTTTGGGCGTGGCCGAGGACGCGCTCACGGCGCTGAATCAGAAATCCCTGGAGTTCTCGGTGAACTACGGCGAGAACGCCCGGGATTTTGTCGCGTCGGCGTACAGCATCGAAGGTGCGATTAAGGGCCTGACCGGCAGCCAGTTGGCCACCTTTACCAACACCAGCAACCTGCTGGCCAAGGCCACCAAATCCGACGCTGAAACCATGGGTGCCTATGTGGGCACCATGTACAACCTGTTCAAGGGCCAGGCCGACGCCATGGGCAAGGGCGAATGGGTTGAAAAACTCGGTGGCCAGACAGCTTTGGCGGTGCAGCTGTTTCGAACCGACGGCGCCCAACTCAAGGACGCCTTCAAGGAAGTGGGCTCGATCGCCTCTGCTGCCGGCGTGGATATTGCGGAGCAGTTCGCGGTGATCGGCTCGCTGAGCAGCACCATGGAAGGCGGCGACGCCGGAGGCCGCTACAAGGCGTTCTTCGAGAACCTGGGCGCCGCCTCCGAGAAGATGGGCATGACCTTCACCGACTCCAACGGCAAGGCGTTGCCCATGCTGCAGATCATGGAAAAGCTGCAGGGAAAACTGGGTGACCTGACGAGTGCTTCGGCCAACACCAAACTGACGGAGGCGTTTGGCGGGGAGGGTGCGCAGGTGATCACGTCCCTGGCCAAGGACACCGATCGGCTGCGCAACGGCATGGATAAGTTGGGCAAGGTGCGCGGCCTCGAGGACGCCGAGCACATGGCCAAAGCCATGGTGGACCCGTGGCAACAATTTGCAGCAGCGGTGGAAGCGCTGCGCATCGCCTTCGGCCAGGCACTGATCCCGATCCTGACGCCGCTGATGGCCAAGCTTTCCGGCATTGCCGGCACCATGACGCGCTGGACTCAGATCTTCCCCAACATCACGCGGGTGATCGGCATCGTCTCGCTGACGATCCTGGCGCTCATTGCCGCCATGTCCCTGCTGACGTTTGCCGTCGGTGCCGGCCGTATGGCGTGGATGGCCATGGTGACGGTCTGGAAAGTGGTGCAGCTGCTCAATCTGCGGGCCGTGGCCGGGTTCATTCTACAGGTGGCGGTGATCGCGCTGTACGTCGCGGGCCTGACGATTCTGTACACCACGATGGGGATCATTCGCACAGCCATGCTGCTGTGGCAGGGCGCGATCTGGCTGGTCAACGTTGCTCTGACGGCCAACCCTATCGGCGTAATCGTGATGGGGATCGCCGCTCTGATCGCGCTGGTCGCCGTCGCCATTTACTACTGGGATGACTGGACGTCTGCGCTGATGAACACCGAGGCGTTCAAATGGGTCAGCGCGCAGCTCAAAGCACTTTCCGACTGGTTCACGTCCATGGGCGGCTGGAGTGGCATGGCGAAGGCGGCGTGGGACGGCATCGTCGCGATCTTTCACAAGTCGATCAACAACCTGATTGAGCTGCTGAACAAGATCCCCGGCGTCGACATCGAGACCAAGTTCGGCGCAATGCCCGAGGTGCCCGGTACCGACATCGGCGTCAACACCGCAGAAAGCGCTGCAGCGGCGCAAAAGGCCCAGCAGACGATCAACGCGGCCATTCCAACCCTGTCGCCGGTGCGTCCCAACGCCGTGCCACCGGGTGGCTTGCTGACCAGCATTCAGAACAACAACAGCAGCCAGAACAAGGGCACCCATGTGGAAACACTGAACATCAATACCGCCAAACCCATGACCCCGCTGGAGCTTGAAAACATGATGAGCATGGCGGTCCCGGGATGAGCGAATACATCGACCTGCTGATTCACGACAACGACCTGGTGCTCGATCCGTCCCGCCAGCCCGAGCTGATCAATGACCGGGCCAGCATCGCCCAGGACATCGCCCACATGATCCGCGACAGCGGCCTGCTGGTGACGTTGGTGGCCGAGCGTAACCGCCTGAAACAGCGCGACTGCATTCAGCAATTGGAGCTGCTGGTCGAGGCGGACGAACGCCTCGTACCAGGTACGGCACTGATCACCCAGCTTGAGCCTGGGCAGTTCCTGGTGACGGCCACAACCCTGAAATTCGGCAGCATCGAGGTGACGTTGTGAGTGACGTGGATTTCAAACAGGCCCTGTCCGACGCCGGCATTCCGACCACTGAGGCCGGTCTGCGCCAGGCGTGGGAAGCGGAAGTACTCGCCCAGGGCAGCAAGCTGAGCAACACCAGCACCTGGTCGCCATTCTGGCGGGTGGTCACCGCGTTGGTGACCAAACCCGTGCTGTGGATTCTCGACTTTTTTGTCGCCACGGTACTGCCGAATTTCTTCGTCAAAACCGCCGTAGATGCTTGGCTCGACATGCTGGCCTGGGGTGTGAATGTCGAGCGCAAGGGGGCTACCAAAGCCAGCGGCATGTTGCTGTTCACCCGTGTGGCCCCGGGCGGGGCGCTTGAGGTCGCGAAAGGCACGGTGGTGCAGTCCGCCGCGATCAATGGCCACGTTTACCAGCTGGTCACCACGGCGGTCGGCACCTTCACCGATGGCCTGATGCAGTTGCTGGTACCGGTCGAAGCGGTGGACGTTGGCAGTGGCTTCAACTTGGCGCCCGGCTATTACGCCGTGTTACCAGTGCCGATTCCAGGCATAGCCCAGGTGGTCAACGCGGACGGCTGGTTGACCACACCAGGCGCGGACAGGGAGCCCAACGACGAGCTGCGTCTGCGCGTGCGCAATCAGTTCTCGGCGGTCAACCAATGGCACACCGACGCGGTGTATCGAGCGATGATTTCCGCGTTCCCGGGCGTGCGTCCGGATGGCGTGTATTTCGAGCATGGCGCGCCACGTGGTCCGGGCAGTGCCAACGCCTTTGTGCTGTTCGATGCCGACGTGCCGGCAGCGACTTACCTGGAGCAAATCAATTCGCACATCCGGGACCAGGGCAACCATGGCCACGGTGACGATCTTCTGGTGATGGTCATGCCGGAAACCCTGCACGCGTTGCGGGTGACCCTCTGGCCGCGCTCCACCCTGAGCGATGCCCAGCGGCAAACCCTGCAGGACGAAACCGCGCTGTTCATCCGGGCGGCGTTTCGCGAAAGCACCACCAGCGACTACCAGCCGACGCTGACTTATCCCCAGTCGCGCTTTTCATTCAGCCGCCTGGGCGAAGAGCTGCACCAGCAATTCCCGGGGATCGAGTCGTTGCACTTCGACAACGACGACATCCTGTCAGAGCTGAACATCCCCCGGATCCAGAGTCTGGAGGTGCTGACCAATGATTAAGCTCGAGCTGAAATTCTGGTTGGCCGGTACCGAGCTGACCAAGCTCAAGGATGCCGCGCAGTCCTGGTGGGGCAAGGTCGAGGGTTGGTTGCGCTGGCCGCTGCTGCAGCTGGACGCTGACACCTGCCATTTGACCATGCTCGATTTGCTGGCCTGGCAGCGCGACATCACGCGCTTCAAAGGCGAGCCCGAAAGCCTGTACCGCTTGCGCGTGAAGTTCGCCTTCATCAACGCGGTCGACGCCGGCAGCACCGCCGGGATGAAACGCATCCTGCAGCGCCTGGGCGTCGGCTACATCGAGATCGAGGAGCGGATGCCCGATCGGGATTGGGACGTCGTGCTGCTGCGTTTCTCCGACACCCAGCTTTCACAGAACCCGGAACTGCTGCGGGTTTTGATTCAGCAATACGGCCGCACCTGCCGCCGTTATGACTTCGTGACCATCACGCCGGTGCCGTTTCGCATCGCTCTGGTCGACTTCAACGACGACCAGCAAACGCTGGTTGCCAGTCTTTAGGAGCCCCCATGGGAGCCAGTATTACCCTTGCGGGTGAAAGCCTGATCGCACAGAAACACGCCGCCCAGCTGGGCCTCGATGTCACGCGCTTTATTTTTGCCAACGTGCCCGGGCTTGACCCGAGCGGGCCGGTTGATCGCGCCGCGCCGAAACCTGCCGCCGCGCAGATCGTTCACGTTTACGACATTCCCAAGGAGAACGCCGGCTACGTGAACCCCAATCAGGTGGTCTACAGCTCGCAGATCGGCTCCGACGTCGGCGACTGGGACTTCAACTGGATCGGACTGGAGACGGCCGAGGGCGTGCTGTTCGCTGTGGCGTATGTGCCGCTGCAGATCAAGCGCCGCAACATCCCGCCGCTGCAGATCGGCAACAACCTGACGCGCAACTTTCTGGTGGCGTTCGACGGTGCCCAGGCGCTGACCGGCATCACGATTGATGCCAGCACCTGGCAGCACGACTTCACTGTGCGCTTGGCCGGCATCGATGAGCGTGAACGACTGAGCAATCGCGACATCTTTGGTCGGGCGTGCTTCTTCGGCGCTTCGCTGCAACTGGTGAAGGTCGGCAGCGCTTATCAGCTGCAACCGGGCAGCGCCTACGTCGAAGGCATTCGCCTGGTGCGCTCCGCCGCGCTTGCGGTAGTGCCGCCGGCATTCCCCACCACGGCGTGGCTGGACGTCTCCCTGCAGCGCGAACTCAGCGATGTCGTGGCCAACTGGAACGTGGTGTTTGCCGCCGATCGCCCTGACTACACCGACAGCGCCGGGGTACGCCATTACTGCGTGGCACTGGCGGATTTGCCGAACGCCGGCACCATCACCGATCGCCGAAGTGTCGAGCTGATCGACGGGCCGCTGGTGAAGCACTTCGCGGCGCGCACGGGTGATTACGAATACCTGCGCGCACGGGCGACCACCAAAGAAGACGTGGACCTGGGCAATCTGCCGAACGCCAAGAGCGACGACCCCAGCACAAACAGTAGCGAAATTCTGGCTACGACGGCGGCACTCAATAGGCTCCAGCAACAGGTCGGCGAATCGTTAACGGGCATGGTGGCCTCGTTCGCGATGAGTACAGCGCCATCTGGCTGGCTCAAGTGCAACGGCGCCGTGGTGTCGCGCACGACCTTTGCCAGCCTCTTTGCGCGTATCGGTACGGTGTTTGGGGCCGGTGACGGCACCACTACCTTCGGCGTACCTGATCTGCGTGGCCTGTTTCTTCGCGGCCTGGACGATGGACGTGGCATTGATGCCGCTCGGGTACTTGGCACTTATCAAGAAATGATGCATCAGTCCCACACTCACACGGCTTCGGCCGGTGCAGGTGGTAATCACGTCCACTCTGCGTGGACCGATGTCCAAGGGGCGCACACCCACGCGACTGCAGGCGCGCCCGGTATTGGTCAAGGTGCGCCCGGCGTCAACTCGGTGCAACAGTCGAGCGGTGCGCATGAAACTGCATGGGCTGGAGCCCACTCGCACAACGTAGGTATGAATGGCAGCGGAAACCACTCTCACGCGATCACCGTTAATGCTGCCGGCGCCGCCGAAACGCGGCCAAAGAACATCGCCCTTCTTTTCTGCATCAAGTATTGAGACCGAGCATGACTGACAAACTCGTTTATCAGACAGACCATCTGGGTATGTTCATTGGTACCACTGAGGCTGACGAGTCGCCTCTTGAGCCTGGTGTGTACCTAATCCCCGGCGGCTGCGTTGAAACACCTCCACCTGCGGCTCCCGAACATCAAGTTGCTTGCTGGAACGGCGAGAATTGGCAACTGGTGGACTACTTGGGCGGCGTGGTGGTTTACAGCACGGTGTCCGGCGAGCCCCTTACCCTGGAAGGGTTTGAGCGGATACCGTCCGGATACACCATGAAAAAGCCCGGGCCGAATCAGGTCTGGAAAAACGGCGCTTGGGTGGATGACATCGACGCAGTGTTGACTGCGCTGCAGAGCCAAAAACTGCTGATGATCGAAGCGGACTACACGGCTTTTATCGCCGGTGGCTTCAGCTCCAAGGCTTTGGGTGAGGTGCACCGCTATAGCAGTGCCATTGATGACCAGGTGGATCTCAATGGTCAGGTGCTGCTGGGCGTGGACGACGTTTATCCATGTTGGGACGCCGAACAGGTGAAGGCATTCCGACCGCACACCATCGCCCAGTTGCAGCGCGTCAGTCAGGACCTGGTGCGTTTCAAGCAGAGTGCTCAGCAGCACGCGGACAGCTTGCGTGAAGCCTTGGACAAAGCTCGGCAAAGCAAAGATCTCAAGATGATGAAAGCCGTCACCTGGAAGCTTTCAGCATGACCTGGTTACCGGTGACCATGCGCTGGCCAGAACAAGCCACTCAATGGATGGAAGGACTGAGCGCGGCTCAGGATCTGGCCGGCGGCGAGCTGGCCAGCACTGCGTTTCGTCTGGCGAGCCTCGACGGCATGACCAGCACGAACCCGGGTCCAGTCGGTGACGCGGCGAAAGGCGCAATCGCCGCCGGCCGTGCAGCGATGGCGGGGCAGTTGGGTGAGGCGCCGGCGTGCCTGGTGGTGACACCGTTCCAGAGCGGCATTGGTCAGGGACTCGGCAATCAGCGTTTTCTGTCTGCGCCGAATTTGCTGCAGCAGCTGGCCGGCAAACTGATCGACGCCACCGACACTGGGCGTCCCACCGGCCCGCAGTACGCGTTGTCACTGATGTTCTTGGGCACCAATTACGCCCAGCTGGCCGCCACGCTGTCGCGCTTCAATGCGCTGCTACCGATCCCGGACCTGGTACGCACCGAGCGTCGGGCCGGACATCTATCGACGCTGGAGACAGATAAGTGGGTTATCCCCAGTTCTGGCCCGCTGCCGCGTTGGCAATCGCTGCCGCTTGAGCGCTGCACGTTGGTCAAAGCCGCGAAGCAATCGATGTCTGGTCAACTGGCGGTGCTTGAGAGTTACGCGGCCGACAGTTCGCCGATGGCCGATCTGGCGGCGCTGGCCACACGAAAAGCGGCGCAACAGCAGGGCCGGGATCAACAGCTGAATGACCTCAAGGCGCTGCTGGCCGGAGGCTCGGCTGACACCAGCATGCGCGCACGGCTGATCGGTCCGGGGGATGTCAATGAATTGCGTCGCTCGCTGCTCGAGGGCGAAGCACCAGGTCATGAGTGGGTGCTGTCCGCCGGCGTGCTGCTGGTGGGGTCGCTGGAAGGCTTGAGCTTCGTGCGGGAGTTGGTCGGCCTATGACGCTATTACTCGACGGCGAGCAGGTCCTGGGCAAACGGATGAAGATCACCGCCAACCTGCGCATCGAAGCCGATGACATGTCTGGCCAAACCAGCAACACCGAGACTGCCCACAAGGGCTTCAAGCCGAAAACCCTAGCGGTGTCGCTGATGATTCCCTTCGTCGATTCGGTGCAGATGCGCACGATCATGCGCCTGGCCGAGGCCACGGCAGGCGGTGGCCAGCTCAAGATGTACCGGATCGTCAACGACACCGCCGCCGCGTTTGGCATTCGTGAGGTGCAGTTTTCGGACGGTGTCAGCGCCCGGGAAGACGACACGCTGGCCGCTTGGCTGGTCCAGTTCACACTGTCGGAAAAAGCCTCGAACCCCGAGAAGGTCGAACAGCGACGGGCAGCCAACGGCGTCAGCGCGCAATCAGCACCCGGCCAGGCGGTCGGCGGCGCCGCAGGCGGCGCGGCCGGTGGTGGGACTGGAAGCGAGGCCCAAGAACTGAGCGGCTTTGAAAAGACCCTCAAGAAGCTGGATGACTACCTGGCGCCGAAAACATGAAGCTGCATAAGGTTTTGACGATCGCCGGCCAGGTCTACCCGCTGATCAAGGACGAAGTGCGCCTGGACATCAAAAGCCCTGGTCGTGCGACGTTCACGGTGCAGGCCGGTGAATCCTTGAAAGGTCTGGTGACGTTGGATATCGGCTATAACGAGCGCACGCTGCAGCGTCACTTCCTTGGCTACGTCGAACGGTCGACCGCCGCCAACAGCACCCAGCAGTTGGTGGCTTGCCGCGAGTTGTCCTCGATCCTGGCCAACCCGTTGCCGCTGAACCTGCGTCACGTCGACCTGCAGGCCGTGCTGGCCGAAATCAGCGATAAAACCGGACTGGGCTTTCGGGTTCCGGACAAGGCTTATGCCAAGGTCAAAGCACCGTATTTCTACAGCCTGGCGGCGGGCTATTTGGCGATGGACAGTCTGGCCAACGTCTTCAACATCCCCGACTTCATCTGGCAGCAGCAGGGCGACGGCGAAGTATTTGTGGGCAGTTGGGCCGACAGCTTCTTCGGTACCCGCACTGCGCTGCAACTGCCGGTCGAACTGTTCGACGGCTACCAGGGCAATCAAAGCGCGGTGATCGCGCCCCTTCCGGGGCTTCGACCAGGCGCAACTATCAACCAGGGCGAACGGATCACCAGCGTGACGCTCGCCGGCAATCAAATGGCGATCAAATGGACGACGCAATAAAGCGCAGCGTAGCGCGCCAATTTCCTGAATTGAGTGGCGGTTATCACCTACCGCGCTTTGGCCGTGTGGTTGCGGTACCGGATGCGCCGGCGGCGCCCGGGCTGTGTGACGACTTCCGGCCGCGCTTTGGCGTTGATGTCGAAGTGCTGCTGGCCGATGGCGAGCCTGATCCGGATCTGCCGATCCTCGAAGGCCTGCCATTGCCGGCGCCGATGGGCGGACAAGAAGCGGGGATGTTTGGCTTTCCGGAGGAGGGCACCACCGTCGTGATCAGCTTCGCTTACGGTCTGCCACACAAGCCATTCATCACGCAGATCCTGCCGCACGGTCTGAGCCTGCCCCGGGTGCCGAAGGGCGACCAGGTGTGGCAGCACAGCGAGGCCTGCCAACAGCGCGTCGACGCGGACGGGAACTGGCTGCGCCAAACCGATGGCAAGATCCGGGACAAGGCGATCGAGCGCGAGGTCGAAGCCCTGGACAACACCGAGGCCTTCCAGAACCACACCAGAACAGTGGACGACCATTCGACCGAGTCAGTGGGTGGTATTAAAACGATCGAGGCGCTGGGTGCGCTCAAGCTGTTGTCGGGGGGATCTGCGAGCTTGGCGGCGGTGGATGATTTGCACCAGGCGACTGGCCGGGATCTGAACGTAGTCGTGGGTCAAAAGCACAACGCTACGGTAGGCGGGGACATGCAGGAGCGGATCGAGGGGTTGCGTAAAAGCGTGGCCGGCGTCAGTCAGCGTTTGCAGGCGCCGAAAAACTGGATCGGATCTGAAAGCGTGAACTTGTTTCGGGTCGTATGCGACACACTCGATTTGCTTCAGCAGATGAACGCCCAGCTTGCGACTCATACGCACGTACCTGGGCCAACGCCGAGTCCAACCGATGCGGCGGCATTTACTGCTAAAGCCGCTCAAGCCTTGGCGCTAGCGACCCCGGTGAAACCGATCACTCTTTAACTGGAGAGCCTTGTTCGTTAGCGATATCCGCGTCTTGCATCCTTGATCGCGTCTCTTGAGGTTCCATAAATACTCAGGTGGGAGTTGGAAGCCATCTGGGTGTTAAGAAGTTTAACCGTTTCCTCATCTATTGATGATGCAAGTTCGTTGTATTGGTTTTTTGGACTGCTGATATACGCAATCTTTGGAGAAATGGGGAAGTAAAGATCCAGCGCCTCAGGCGGCTTTCCCGGAATCCCTGATGACTCATGAAGATTGATTACTGGGAAGTCGCTGGTGATAAAGTCGATGTCGGTAGTGTTTGTTATTAGGGTGTGATGATCCGTAGAAGCGGTAGCGCACAGAGAAGAGCCCACGTTTAGTGCGATTCTGTAGCTAAGAAGCCACCAGTTGCGTTCGACTAATGAACTGAACGTTTTTTCGAGTTCAGTGTTTCTAGCGAGCTCGCGCATGCCGTCTATGCATTCTTCCTTAATTTTCTTGGTTCTAAAAAGTTGCTGAGCAAGAAAATTGCAAAAGCTTGTCATGTATTTGCCCTGTTCGAGGCACTTAGCGTTTCCAAGTTTAAGTTCGTCTATTACAGGTTTGGCAAGTCTCTCAATCGCACTATGCGTGTTTTCGAAAACACCAAACTGAATAGCTTCTGAAATATTCTTTAGTTCGTCGTATTCCTTTAAATGCTCACGCCCTACGTGCGTATCGATTAAGGCTGAAGCTTTTTTGAAAAAATTGATCTGCGATTTATGGAAGCTCTGAAGTGCAGGACTGTTGCTGCTCGGCCAAAGCTCTATAAAAGCTATGTCAATATCGCTTAACGGGTGGATCTTGTTGAAATCATCTTCTCTGGAGAGTCCTTTTACGCTGTCCTTGCTAATTTTCCCTTTCGACGTCTCATGCCAAATACTTTTGTCTTTCTCCGTTGACCAGGCACTGAGGTAGTAAGCCCAGACATAGTGATGTTTGCGAACTACTGGAAACATTCCTTTCAATTTCAGATCTCCTCAAGACCGCACTGGCTGGGTCTGATGGAAACAAGCATGCCCTGCTATTCAAGCCTGCACCACCAGGATTGCGCGTAGGCACTGCCATCGATGTACTCAATTCCGCTTAGAACAAAACCAGTCACTGCCATCCCTGCCAGTGTGGCTTCGAGCAGCGGCGGTAGTGGATCTGGATCGAGCGGCATGCCAACGTCCACACGGGCAACATTCGCGGCCCGACCCAACTCGCTCGACATAGTAGAGTTCACCATGACGTTGCCCCGGATCGCCGGATAACGACGCCGCTCTTTGGCATCCAGCGCGACACCGCGTAGGCGCATTGGTGTAACCAGTACATGCATGTCGCCTCCTACCCGTCAGTGTCGATATCAAGTAGCGCTTCGATCGCATAGGCCAGCGCTGCGTCCGCTAGCTCCAGCAACTCACTGAGTTCGTCAGCATCGATCACCTGATCCTGGTGAAGCGCATGTGCTTGCCTGAGTAACGCCTTGTGATGGGCTCCTGGCATTGCGAGCAAGGACAGCTCATCACGCAGCATGATCCGCCAGAGCTCTGTCCTGGACGGCTCTGGGATTGCGATTCCCGCAGACTCTCTACTCATCGACCTGCTATCCATATGAATACTGTATATGCAGACAGTATATCGACTAAGGCAGTCCTCAACATCGCATAGCGACTGACGGCAATTCGCGACCTCTGGACGCCGGCCGCAGACGAGGCTTTGGGCGCTGTTTGCTTGGGCGCTGGAAAATCGTGCAGCCAAGAAAAAAACTGCTGAAAAAGCACTTATCCCCCTCCCGCCGACGGGCTTAGCGTCCCTTTTTTGTGCAAAAGCCTGAGCGGTGCAAACACCTGCTCTGCCTAGGCCTGCTGCGGGGGCTGTTGGCGTCGTAGCGATTGCACGCAGTGCAAGGTTTTGCAAAAAAGAGCAAAGGCAGTTGCACTGCGTTACGGAGCGTCGACGAGTTTGCCAAGGGAGTGAACGCCCGGTGCGCAGGGGCTACGGCCTGAAAAACCTGCCGCACAGGATGTTTTCGTTTTCGGAACTGGTCGCCCCGGCAGGGAATCCGACACCGCCCAGTTCGCTTGCAAAACGGCTGTAAGGCCTAGCCTGCTTGGCTCTCCGGTATTTTCTGGTATTGCACAGCGTCACCAAGGATTTACTTGCGACCAGTGCCAATTTGCATGATGTGAAAAACGTCAAAAAGGGACGTCGCCTTGGCCATTTTTCAAACGTGGGCTGGGAAAAAGGTAATTTTGGTAAGCGAGGTATAGAAATTGGCTACAGCCCTTGTGGTGCGTGGCCTTCAGTCATTACCTCAAGAGGTAATTTTAGGTAATGGTTAAGGTAATAATTTCTGAAGTGCCCAATTTTACTGGGTTTGAGGGCTAGCAGGGATTACTCATAGGAAAGGTAATTTTCTAACCTCATACTTTCCAAATTATTACCTTTGAGGAATTCTCTCAACGCCCCGATTTTCATGGCTTCCAGAGGTCGGCTTACGCTGCATTACCAAAATTACCTTTTTCCCATGGGTCAACATGAAACGTCGAAATGGCTTTCGCGACCCTGTTCTGTAACCTGGTGCGCAAAACCCATGGGACTGACATGGGACTGAGATTAAAAATCTCGCTCCTCTGCAGCCCTTATAAACCGGGGGGGGGGTGCTCGGAAAACCGCAAACGGGTAGTTTCGAATCTCTCCTTCACCGCCATATTCAGTAAACACAAACCCCTGATTTTCCTAGAGAAAGTCGGGGTTTGTGGTTTTTGGCGTCTGGAAAAGGGCGATATGGGAACGATATGGGACTGGACGCCTATTTTTGGCCTCTCATTGTTGTGCCTTGGTGCCGCTTGGTGACTGCCCCGAGAATGGCGAGAGGGCGAATCGTTCACAGATTAAAAACGGCCTAGAGAGGCCAATCGACTGATCCGGTGGCGGCGGCTAAAAGCCGATTAGCCTGCTTACTATCCGCGCCAATGGTGGCGCCATGTGTGGGGAATTTCAGTCTTGTCGGTTTGTAGAACCAACCGTTACACAATAAAAATTTGGTTATTCATAGCAGCATTTTGATGCCGAATAAGTATTGCCTACTGTCAGGTTTGACAGGTGCCACTCTCCATGCTTTCAGTGATTATTTAGCGGCTTGATCATGTTAATTATCTTGGAGGTAAAAGTTTATGGAAAAAATAATTAGCGATAAAATATTAAGCTCTTTAATCTCAAATGCAGCGGACGCGGTTTCTTTAGAGTCGTTGTTGTTGGAGCGTGAGCGTTTATCAACGGGGCAACGTGTCAAAGTTGAATATGAGGGCGCGGTTTATACAGGTAGTGTGACGGATTATTTTACAACTTCTAGCGGGGACTATGCGCTAGGGGTAAATATTGATGTTGATGCTGGGCTGCAGGTTAAATACTTTCTTGCTCGGAAAGAACCAGTAATTACACGTTTGTAAAGGAAGTCTGCATGAGGTGTCTGAGCAATCCATTTTTGATTAAATCAAGGTTGGCATCTGTAAAGCCCAGCACCTCACGCTGTTCATAACGCACCTCTGTCGTCATGCGCTCGGCGCAATCCTTTCCGCGCAGCTTGTGCTTTTTCCGCCGCGCGTATTTGAATGATTCGTTGCCGCTGGCTGCGTCGCAACGTTTGACCGAGACTGCGGGCCAGTTTGTTGCGTGATGCCGGTTCAAGCTGTCCAAGCAATCCTGCTGCCCAATCCTCCAGCGTTGGTTGGTCATTTCGGTAGCCCCCATTCGCTACCGGTGCCCTGAGCGCCAGGTATTCAGTTCGGATGAGGAATTTGGCAGTTCGTTGGAGTTCCCCGGAATGACGGATAGTGGTGTTGCCCTAATCGTCTTTGCCCAACACTACGCGCTCGGTCAGGGGCAAAGTCAGGCTCATATCGACTTTGCTGTTGTCGAGAATGTCTGCCTCGAACTGAATGCCATCCGCGGCTTTGCTGAGGTTCTCCAGCAACTCGGATTGGTGGACGCTCAACCAACCAAACAAGTGCAACATGACGCTGTCGGGATGACCGGCGAAGTCGATGAAGATGACTTGCAGATCGAAACTGTATTCGAAAGAGAGCGTCTACGCGGCGATGTAACGAACCTTGCCATTGTCGATGAAAATCAACAGTCGGTCGGGGTTGTTCATGGCTGGGCCTGATGATGTTGGTAATTCATGTCCGCTCTACCTTGCGGGTGAAAAACGTCTTGGCTGCTCGGGGTTGGCTTCGAGTACTGCTTAGGTCACGCCGGCGGTGCGGCCTTAGTGACGCCAGCACAGTTCGTCGATGCTTGAGATCAGGTCGTCGGCGTTCTGGTTACCGCTGTTTGTGCTGTCATGGGAGCGGTAGTCGACATTTTCAGCATCGTTTTGCGCCAGTAGCGATGTGCCATATTGCGTGATGGCAATGCGTCATCACGCGCTTCTAAAAGTTCAATGATTATACAAAAATAAAAAGTTGTACAAGTTTTCCTAAAGTTTATAGCATCCCTTCCAGATACCTTTGCTGAATCGATCAACCTTGCGTGCAGGCACCCTGTTTGCGACGTGTTGGTTTGTCTGCCGATGCTCGCGTCGGGTTTCTCTTTGATGCATCAACAGCATCGCATTTTGCATTTCCGGGACAGCTGGAGTGTTCCGTAACACGCCTTGGATGACGACCCCCGAATATCTGGACGGTGACTGCAGTTGCCGAAGATCTATTTTTTGTGCCTGACGTTTCGCGTCAGGGCGTTTGAGGCTGAATATGGCAGTAGCATCGAATTTCCTGGGTGACATCAAGGTTTCCCGCAAGCTGGGAACCGGTTTCGGCATTCTTTTGCTGGCTGTTTTGGCCGTTGCTTTCATTGGCTATAACAGCAACAACGTGCTGGTTGATCGCTTGAGTACGACGCGCCTGATTGGCACGTTGAATGACGCTACGCAAAATATGCGATTGTCCGAAAAACAGTACGAAGCTGCGGCTGACGCTGCTTTCGTTGATTCTTATCACGCTCAGCTCAATGTCTTGCAGGGCTTGGTGGGCAGGGCACTGGAAACGTTGACGCGTGCCGAAAACCAACAAGCCTTGAAGGCTTTGCAAGCGTCTATCCTTGCCTATGATGAAAAGGTGAAGCGGCTGATCGATGCCGACAAGTCGACGACGGATGCCTTGAAACCGCTGAGTGCGCTGTCCGACAAGTACGCAGACACGTTTGCCGGGATGCTTGAAAGCACCACAACCAGCGCTCTGGCGTCAGCCGATAGCGAGCGCGTTCGGGAGTTACGTACGGTGGCTGACTTGCGCAACGGCATGACCTTGTTTCGCATGATGTTGCGTCGCTACATCGCGGTGCCGAATGAGGTGAACAAAAATGTGCTTATGGCGACGACCGACACGTTCCTGAGCGATATCACTGAAGCGCGTACCCGTTTGCCGGCGACCCTGTCGAGCCAGGTTGAAGAAGCGCACGCCGGGATGCGTCGTTATCGCGACGTCTTGGTGGAAGTGGCCGGGCTGTTTGCGCAGAAGCAGAGCATGCGTCAGCAGGTCGATCAGGAAAGCAAGGCGATGGACAGCATCATGAACGGTCTGATGGATACCCAGCAGCGCCTGGCGCTTGAAGATCAGCGCTCAGCGTTTATTCAGATGGCGGTGTTGACCCTGTTGGCGCTGTTGGTCGGGTTGTTCGCTTCGGTGGTTATCTCGCGCCAGATCACTGCGCCGCTGGCATTGACGGTTGATCTGGCTCGACGAATTGCCAAGGGCGATCTGACGGTACAGGCCAAATCAAATCGCAAAGATGAGTTGGGCGATCTGCAAAACGCGATGCAAGACATGGCGCAGAACCTGAACACGTTGGTGCAAGGCATCGGCAATGGTGTCACGCATATTTCGACCTCGGCGGAAAAACTTTCGGCGATGAGCGAGCAGACCAGCGCGGGTGTTCGTCAGCAAAAAAGTGAAGTCGATCAAGTCGCCACGGCGATGCACGAAATGGCCTCGACGGTGCAGGAAGTTGCGCGTAACACCACCGATGCGTCCGCGGCCGCGACGTTGGCCGATCAACAGGCGCGCCACGGCAGTACGGTGGTGAAACAGGCGACGGTGCAGATCAGTGAGCTCGCTGTGGCCATTGAAGCGTTGGGCGGTGCGATGAACGTGCTGTCTCAGGACAGTGAGCAGATCGGTAAAGTGATCGATGTGATCAAGGCCGTCGCCGAACAGACCAATTTGCTGGCGTTGAATGCCGCTATCGAAGCAGCGCGGGCGGGTGAGCAAGGACGTGGATTCGCCGTGGTAGCAGACGAAGTACGCTCGCTGGCCCAGCGCACACAGGACTCGACCAAGGAAATCGAGGCACTGATCATTACCCTGCAACAAGGCACGCAAGCGGCCTCTACGCTGATGGCCTCCAGCCGCGAGCGCACCCTCGATACGGTGGTGTTGGCGCAAAAAGCCGAGTTGGCGATTACCGAGATCAATCAGTCCATCGGTACGATTCAGGAAATGAGCCTGCAGATCTCGGCCGCTGCCGAGCAGCAAAGTGCCGTGGCCGACGAGATTAATCGCAGCATCGTCAGCGTGCGTGATGTGGCCGACCAGTCGGCGGTTGCCAGCGAAGAGAGTGCGGCAGCGACGATTGAGCTGGCGTCGCTGGGGCAGGACTTGCAGCGAATGACTGCGCATTTCCGCACCTGATTATGCGAACGATCAGTCCACGGCACCTTCAAATATTCAGGCGCCGTTGGGCTAAAGTGATGCTTGGGTTGGCAGATAACCCGGCTCAAGCGCTGTTTCTTCATTTATCACCACGGACGGTTGCAACCCGTTATTAGGGGGCGTCATGACCGACTTTCCAAAAACATCCGCCTCACCCGGCGGCTGCCAGGGCTGTAAAAACAAAGGCGCGCCGGATCTGGAATTCGCCTTTGCGTTTCAGCCCATTGTGGATCTGCGCGATCAAACAACCTTTGCCCATGAAGCCTTGGTTCGCGGCGTGAATGGTGAGGGCGCGTTGTCAGTTCTGGAGCAGGTAGACGATCAAAATCGTTATCGATTCGATCAACTGTGTCGTGTTCGGGCTATTTCCACGGCGGCTCAGTTAGGTATGACCGAGTACCTGTCGATCAACTTTTTGCCGAATGCTGTTTACCGTCCGGAATTGTGCATTCGCAGCACGCTTGAAGCGGCGCGCGCTCACGGGTTCCCGCTGGATCGTTTGATCTTCGAGGCGGTTGAGGGCGAGCACGTTGAAAAGAACAGCCATCTGACGAACATCTTGCGTGAGTACCGTGAGTTTGGTTTCAAGACGGCGATCGACGACTTTGGTGCAGGCTATTCCGGTCTTAACTTATTGGCGGACTTTCAGCCGGACTTGATCAAGCTGGATATGGCGTTGATCCGGGATATCCACCTTGACCGAGTTCGTCAGACCATCGTGCGTAACGTCGTGAACATGTGTAGAGAGTTGGGCGTCGAGGTGATCGCCGAGGGCATAGAAGAGGCGCAGGAAAGAGATTTTCTCGCTGATTGCGGCATTTATCTGATGCAGGGTTTCTGGTTCGCCAAACCTGCTTTCAAGTCACTGGCGCAGATTCCCAAGGGTGCGTGGCTCAAGCGCTGAGCTCTTTCAGCTCGCACTGATCCGCTCGATAACGGGGGCCAGCGCCGCGCGTTTGTGTAGCCACTCAGCTTTGGTAATCCCCAACAACACGACGTCAACTCGCACCCCATCTTTCACCACGTTCTGTCGCCGCACGCCCTCCACTTCGAACCCGAACTTCTGGTGCATTTTGACCACCCCCGAATTCATCGCCAGCACTTCGCAATTCAGCTTTTCAAGCCCCGCGACTTTAAAGGCGTAATCCAGCATCCAGAACTCAACAACACTGCCCAGTCCTTTACCCTGCAATCTGACATCCAGATAAAACGCCCAATCGGCGGTTTTGTGCATTGCATTGATCGCATTCAACGAAACAACCCCGGCCGCTTGTTGATCCTTGATCACTACAAACACCTGCTGCCGTGGGTTCGCCTGCAAGGAGGCCAGCCAGTTGGCATGTTCCTGTTCGGTGATTTCGTGGGAGGTGTACATGTATTTGCGCACGTCTTGCTGATTGCGCAGGTGGCGGACGTGCGCCTGGAGGTCGGGGCTGGCTTCGGTCAAGGGAAGAAATTGCATGCTGATGTCCTTGTCTGGCGCTGTTTGTCTGAACCGGCGCTGTCGATCACGAAAGTTTCATGTTGCCGGGGACGGCGCGGGCCTAGGATGCTGACACAAGATCGTTGCTTTTCATCCCGAGGGGAGTCGTGCCATGAGTCTGAACGTCGTCAAAGTGCTGTTGATTGCGGCTGTGTCGGTGTTGAGTGCGTGTTCGGGGGCGGGAGGGTTGACCACGACAAGTTGTTTCTCCAGCGACTGTCAGTCGCCGCAGGGGCGTAATGCCAACACCTTGAAGTTTGGCGGGAGCAATATGGCTAACAGCTTCAACCAATACAGCTCCGGCCTGTTGCATGACGACTGATGGTTACTGCTCAGGTGTTACGGCAATCCATTCACTCAGCACTTTCTGATATTGGCCAGTGACCTTGCTCAGATGCAGCCACTGATCGACGTACAGTTTCCAGCTGATGTCATCGCGCGGTAGCAGGTAGGCTTTTTCCCCGTACTGCATGAATTGGTGCGGGTTGACCGCACACAAACCGGGTTTGAGCTTCTGCTGATAACGCGCTTCCGAGGCGTCGGTGATCATCACGTCGGCCTTGTTGTCGAGCAGTTGCTCAAAGATCGTCACGTTGTCGTGCAGGGCCAGTTGCGCCTTGGGCAGGAAGGCATGAACGAAGGCTTCGTTGGTGCCGCCGGCAGGCTCGACCAGTCTCACGTTGGGCTGGTTGATCTGTTCGAGGGTCTGATATTTGGATTGATCGGCGCAGCGCACCAGCGGGATCTTGCCGTCGACGTCGAGGGTGTTGCTGAAATAGGCCTTTTTCTGCCGTTCCAGGGTCACCGAAATACCGCCCATGCCGATGTCGCACTTACCGGCCTGCATGTCGGGCATCAGGGTTTTCCAAGTGGTCTGCACCCATTGGACTTTGACGCCGAGGCTCTCGGCCAGCGAGCGCGCCATACTGATGTCGATGCCTTCGTATTCGCCGTCGTCGCGTTTGAAGGTGTAGGGCTTGTAGTCGCCGGTGGTGCAGACGCGCAGTTGGCCTTGTTGCTGGAGGGTGTCGAGGTGTGAGGAGTTTGGCTCAGCGTGAGCGCCTGCGGTCAGGGTCAGTAGGCCGCAGAAGATCATCGTGCTTTTTAGCTTTGTCATGGTGATCGGGCTTATGCAGGGAAAGTTTGCCCAGTGTAGTGAAAGCCTTTGCCGTGTGTCATCCCGGCTCTGGACTCAAGGTGCCGAGCCATCCAACCAGCCCCACGATTAGCAGTGCAATTGCCAACTCAAGCAAAACACTACGCCTCAGAGCATTCGCGGCTATGAGATGCCGGCCATCGCGCAGAGACTGTTGCAGCAACGGTCCCAAGTGAAAGCGATTCAGCGCCGCTAATACCAGCATACCCCCGAACAGCAATACCTTGACCGCGAGCAGTATCCCGTAAGTGCCGAGTAACACGTCATCGAGTTTCGGGCCGACGATGAAGAGGTAATTCACCACGCCTGTCACAGTGAGCGTCAGCACAATCACTGCGCCTACTGATTCGAAACGTTTGACGGCATAAGCCAACTGTCGAAGACGCGTTTCATCAACGTGCCTCCGAGCCATCAACACCAGCGCCAGCAGTGCGCCAAACCATGCCCCAGCAGCCAGCAGGTGTAGGATGTCGCTGAGGAAATGCCAGATCCGCCGCCATTCTTCGTCCATCGCTCCATGCCCGCTCCAGGCCAGCGAGGCGAGGGCGATTGCGCCGGCAATCGACGCGATCCACAACCCCGGGCTGATCACCACGACGATCAGCGCACACATCCGCGCGGCCCACGCCAGCCCCATGTCTGTTTCAAACAGCATCATTTGCAGATGCGGCCACAGCGCTGAGAGCTCGGTTTCCCCACTCATGGCGCTGGTCATCAGCAGGCCTCCAGCCAGCGACAGCAATATCCCGAGCAGCGCCATGGCGCGCAACATCGGCCGAAACGGCAGCACCGCATTAACGCTATACACCCCAAAGAGCGCCACCCCGAACAACAGCAGCAAGTCCACATACAACACCAGTCGCAGGATGATGTTGCTCAGGTCGCCCATCGCTTACTTCACTTTAAACGTGACGTTGCCGGTGATCGGGTGGGTGTCTGAAGACACCGCGCGCCATTCGACTTTGTAGGTGCCGGCCGGCAACGGGTCGAGCGGAGTGATGAACATGGCTTTCGGGTCGCTGCCGGCGCTGACTTTGGCTTTCATCGGCATCGGTGAATGGGCCATGCCGGGCATTTCGGTCATGACCAGTTTGGCACCGGAGAATTGGGTCATCAGGTTTTCCGAGAAGTGCAATTCGATCTTGCCGGGTGTCGCGCCGTCCGCACCTTCGGCCGGGGTCGACGAGAGCAGTTTCGGATGGGCCTGGGCCAAGCTGCTAAGGAGCAGGCCGGTGGCGAGTGTTACGGCGGTTTTCAATGTGCGCATGCAAGGCCTCTTACCGCTCTTAGGCGGTGATTGTCTGGGTGTTGAATGGAGGGCGTCAGAACCACAGCCGCACGCCAAGGACGAGGCGCGCTTCACTGCGATCCTCGCCTTCCTCTCGTGCGTATTCGGCGGTGTTGCCGTAGGTGCGGTTCCAGGTCACACCGATGTAGGGAGCAAATTCACGGCGGATTTCATAGCGCAGGCGCAGGCCGGCTTCGGTGTTTGACAGGCCGGAGCCGATACCCCGTTGCGGATCGTTTTTGCCGTAGACGTTAACTTCGGCTGTGGGCTGCAGAATCAGGCGATTGGTCAGCAGAATGTCGTAGTCACCCTCCAGCCGAACCGCACTTTGGCCACCTTCACCGATAAACGCGGTGGCCTTGGCCTCGAAGTTGTACAACGCCATGCCCTGTAAACCGAACGCAGCCCAAGTTTGTGGCGCGCCGGGTTTGAAGTCCTGGCGCACCCCGCTGACCACGTCCCACCACGGCGAAATCGCGTGGCCCCACAAGGCCTGAATCTCGGCGTTCTCAGTCTTGCCGTTGCTGCGTTCGCCTTCGGAGCGCAACCACAGCCGATCGATGTCGCCACCGATCCAACCGGACAGATCCCAGGCCAACTTGCTGGCATCATCGGCGTCCTGCCATTCGAGTTTGTCGGCAAGGAAGTAGCTGTTCATCGCACTGTCATGCACTTGATGGCCGCCTGGGCTTTTGAACACGGCGGCGCGGTCGGCGTCGGTCAGCGCGGGAATCGGTGTGCGACTTTCAGGCGGGGCGGCGGGCTGCATCATGCCGTCGTCCATGCTTTGCAGCGACGAATGATCCATGCCGGGCATCTGACTGTGATCCATGCCCTGCATCTCGCTGGCGGCCATGGCCGAGCTGCCGATTAGCAGCAAGGACAACGCGGTGAATCGAGTCATGATCAGCCCCTTCATTCTTCCACCCGTACTTCGCGGAACATGCCCATTTCCATGTGGTACAGGAGATGGCAGTGATAGGCCCAGCGGCCGAGTGCGTCGGCAGTGACGCGATAGCTGCGACGTGTGCCGGGTGGCATGTCGATGGTGTGTTTGCGAACCTGGAAGTCGCCGTTTTCGTCTTCCAGATCACTCCACATGCCGTGCAGATGGATCGGGTGCGTCATCATCGTGTCGTTAACCAGCACCAGGCGAATGCGCTCGCCGTACTTGAGGCGCAGCGGCTCGGCATCGGAGAACTTGATGCCGTTGAACGACCAGGCAAACTTTTCCATATGGCCGGTGAGGTGCAACTCGATGGTGCGGCCCGGGTCGCGGCCGTCCGGGTCTTCGAAGGTGCTGCGCAGGTCGGCATAGGTCAGCACGCGGCGGCCGTTGTTGCGCAGGCCGATGCCGGGGTCGTTGAGTTTCGGCGCGGTGGTCATAGCTTGCATATCCACCAGCGGGTTGTTCTTTTCGCTGTCGGGATGCGCTTGCATCGGCCCCATGGCCGAGTGATCCATGACGCTCATGTCCATCGAACCGTGATCCATCCCGCCCATGCCCATGTCGTCCATCGATACCAACGGTCGTGGATCCAGCGCTGGCACCGGGGCCGACAAACCTGCGCGAGTCGCAAGGGTGCCTCGAGCGTAACCGGTCCGATCCATGGCTTGGGCGAAGAGTGTATAGACCTCTGCGTCAGGTTCGACGATCACGTCGTAGGTTTCCGCCACCGCGATGCGCAGTTCATCGACTACAACCGGTTTGACGTACAGACCGTCGGCGGCGACCACCGTCATTTTCAGTCCTGGAATGCGCACGTCGAAATAGCTCATGGCCGAGCCGTTGATCAGGCGTAACCGCAGTTTTTCGCCGGGGCGGAACAGACCGGTCCAGTTTGTGTCGGGCGCGAGCCCGTTCATCAGGAAGGTGTATGTGGCGCCACTGACGTCGGCGATGTCAGTGGGGTTCATGTTCATTTGCGCCCACATCTTGCGATCAGCGACGGTGGCCTCCCAACCGTTTGTGCTGACGTCGTTGACGAAGTCGCCGACGGTGCGTTTGTGGAAGTTGTAGTAGTCAGATTGTTTTTTCAGGGTCTTCATCAGGTGGACCGGGTCTTCATCGGTCCAGTCGCTGAGCATCACCACGTAGTCGCGGTCGTACTGGAATGGCTCGGGATCCTTCGCCTCGATCACCAACGGCCCATACACGCCCGCTTGCTCCTGAAGCCCTGAGTGGCTGTGGTACCAGTAGGTGCCGTTCTGCCGAATCTTGAACTGATAGACGTACATGCCGTCCGGCTCAATGCCGTGAAAACTCAAGCCCGGCACACCGTCCATGTTGGTCGGCAACAGAATGCCGTGCCAGTGAATCGAGGTGCTGTCCTTGAGCCTATTGCGCACCCGCAGCGTCACCGTATCGCCTTCGCGCCAGCGCAGCAGGGGACCGGGAAGACTGCCGTTGATGGTCATCGCATTGCGCGGCTTGCCGGTGAAGTTGACCGAGGTTTCGCCGATGAACAACTCGAACTCGCTGCCGCTCAGTTCGTTGAGCAGTCCGGGGCTGTTCAGCGCCCAGACCGGTGCGCGCCAGAGGCCGAGGCCACCGAGCAAACCGCCGGCGGCCAGGCCTTTGACGAAGGTGCGTCTTGAGGTGTTGGAAGGCATGCGCGATGAGTTCCCGTGTGATCCATGACGGGGAGGCTAACCAGTGCCAGCTTTCAGTAGGCTGAGGGGCAGATTACAGTTTTGACAGTTTCAGCGATGGCCCTACAGCCCCAACCCTTCCTGCACCACCTGCAACAGGTTGTTTTCCGTCAGTGCAATCGCATCCAATTGCTGCCCGGTTTCCATAGACTGCAACCACCAATGGCTTTCGTGGTGCTCATCGACGGTGCGCAGCAGGGACGTGTCTTTGCCTGGCAGGGTAATCTGCACACGACCGCAACCATCCTCGGTAAAGCGTGCGATGGGATCAAACGTGAGGCTGTGGTGGTTGGCCTCGATCATCAGTTGGTCGATGGCGTAATCATGGGTTTGCCCGTCGGGCGAACTTTCGCAAACGTGGGTAGGGTTGCGCCGAATTTTCAGGCCGACTTCGGTCACCGGTTGCAGCCACGCTTCGATGCGGTGGTACAGGTCATAGACCTGCGCCGGCCAGCAATCGATCTCCAGTTCCGCGCAGGTAATGTCGTCCGCTTGGGTGTGCCGGGTTTGCTGGAGCTTCGCGGCGAGTTCGTCTGCTTTACTCATTTCGGATCCCTGTGTTTGATGTCTGCTTATTAATCGTAGACCTTTCAACGGGGTACAGCGTTGCCTTGCGTCATGCGCTTGCAACACAAGCGTGTCGAAATCATGGCTGACCAAGTCTGGTCAGGATCGGAAACCACGGACGCAGGCGTCCCAAGGAGCGGGTATATGAAAAAGCTGTTTACAATTTTGGCGGTGATTGCGCTGACGGCCGGTAGTATCGGCCTGAGTTCAGCGCGCCAATCCCAGGCCAGCAAGGTGCAAGCGGAATCAGTGGCGGGGGTGTTTGATTACTACCTGCTGTCGTTGTCCTGGTCGCCGACGTTTTGCCTTACACACAAGGACGATGTGCAGTGTTCCGGCAAAGGTTACGGTTTCGTGCTGCATGGTCTGTGGCCGCAATACGCCAAGGGCGGCTGGCCAGAATCCTGCCCGCCGATGGCCACGCTGTCGGCAGCGCAGAGCAGCAAGGGCATGACGCTGTTCCCGACCCGGAAATTGCTTGATCACGAATGGTCGAAACATGGCACGTGCAGTGGTCTCGGCGCGATGGGCTATCTGGATGCGGCGGATAAAGCGGTGGGCGCTGTGAAAATCCCGCAAGAGTTGCAACCGTTCAATACGTCCTATTACTTTGAGGCGCAGGAGATTTCCGACTTGTTCCGCAAGGCTAACCCTGGGATTGCGGCGGATGGCATCGCGGTGATTTGCAGCGGCCCGGAATTGTCGGAAGTGCGTGTGTGCATGGGTAAAGACTTACAGCCTGGCGCCTGTGGCAAGGGTGTGAAAACTCAGTGCCGGGCAGGGGATATTCGGGTTCCGCCATCGCGGTGATGTGATCGGCAATGGCTCAAGGAACGGCGCCTGAATGGGCGCCTTTTTTTGCTTGAAGATTTTTCAGGTCTGCAACATCAAGATTCTCGCATCCACCCCTTCACACTTTCTTGCGACTGACCAACGCCAGTTCTTCGGCGCCGGATCCGGCAAATCCGTATACACCTCAAGCTCTGGCAACACCGCCGAAACCAGAAAGCGAAAATAAATATTCGAACGGCGATCATCCAAATCCACTGTGCGCCGATACAACTGGGCGGGAGCGGGGCGTTTGCCCCGTGCATACCCGTGAACTACGCTCACAAAACACAAGGATTTCGGGCTTAGTGCCCCTGTCGTACCTGTCCAGGACACGCTTTTGCCTATCCCCGTTCACGATCCGCATCATGTCCCCGGCACGCTCAAGCGCTTGCCGTTACGCAAAGCTGCGGTGCTGTTTATCGTGGCGGTGTGTTTGTGCCTGTTCGGGTTGTTGTATCTGCAACTGGAGCAGTCGCGGCGTCAGGATCTGGCGGTGGCGCAGGTGGCGTCGAGTAACCTGACACGGGCGATGGCGCAGCAAGCCGAGGACACGTTCCTGGCGGCGGATCTGGTGCTGACCGGTCTGGTTGACTGGGTTGAGGACGATGGTTACGGCGCCGCGCAAAAACCTCGGTTGCAGAAGACGTTCGCTCGGCGAGTGCAGCAACTTGAGCAGTTGCATGGCATGTTCCTGTTCGACAGCAAGGGGCAGTGGTTGATTACCTCGTACCCTGACTTGCCCATTGGCGAGGACGTCGCCGACCGCGAATATTTCCGGTTTCATCAACAGAATGCCTCGAGGCAGGCGCACATCGGCCGGGCGATTCGCAGCCGTGAGAACGGCGAGTGGATCATCCCGATCTCCAAACGGGTCAACGATCGGGCCGGCCATTTTCAGGGTGTGTTGATGGCCGGGATCAAGATGTCGTACTTCGACCGGTTCTTCGAAAGCTTCAGCCTCGATGACAAAGGCATCATGTTTCTCGGCCTGACCGACGGCACCTTGCTCGCACGTCGACCGTTTGACGAAAACCTGATCGGTTCTTCGTTGGCGCAAGGCAGCATTTATCAGACGTTGCTGCCCCAAGCCCCGTCTGGCACTGCGATGATCAATTCGGTGGTCGATGGGCTGGAGCGTTTGTACGGTTACCGGCAACTGGCGTCGTATCCGCTGGTGGTTGCCGCCGGGACGTCGCGCGACACGATTCTCAAGGGGTGGTACGGGCGGGCGTTTCAGTCCAGCGTGATCATTGCGCTGGTAATGCTCGGCGTCGGTCTTTTCGGGTGGGTGTTCATCCACCAGGTGCGCGACGGTGAGCGGATCGAGAAAAACCTGCGCAAGGCGCAACAGGCGCTGGAGCAGATCGCGACCCACGACAGCCTTACCGGGCTGGCCAATCGGCGCCTGTTCGAGCGCTCGCTGGAGATGGAATTTGCCCGAGGGGCCCGGCAGGTCAGCCCGCTAAGCCTGATCATGCTCGATATCGATTTTTTCAAACGCTACAACGATGCCTATGGCCATGTCGCGGGTGACCATTGCCTGACACAAGTCGCCCAAGTGCTCAAGGCTTGCTGTCAGCGCAAGACCGATCTGGCGGTGCGCTACGGCGGCGAAGAGTTCGCGGTGCTGTTACCGGACACCGATATCAACGGTGCATTGGCGATTGCCGGGCAGATTCGTCGCAGCGTGATCGACAAACACATCATCCACAGCGGATCACCGACCGAATACCTCACCGTGAGCCTGGGCTGTTACGCCTTCATTCCAAGTGGCAATGACGACCCCGAAGTGTTTATTCAGCGGGCGGACGCGGCGCTGTATCAGGCGAAAAATGCCGGGCGCAATCGTGCGGCCGTGCTGTCGATGGATGGTGCTATTGCAGAACTGATGCGCTCCGACCGCTAAGTCGATCACCTGCTTGCTGTAGGTCGCCACCTCACGTCTGAGTGGCCTCCTGTTCTTCTGGAATATTGGCTATTTGTCGAACCACGCGCCGGGGCTAACGTAGTCACACATTCACTCGCCCCGGAAAACCACCATGAAAGCTCGTACCGATTTCTACACTGCTTCCCCCGACGCCCTGAAAGCGATGATTGCCCTGGAAACTGCCGTGTCCAAGTTGCCGCTGGAAAAGCCTTTGGTTGAACTGGTCAAACTGCGTGCTTCGCAAATCAACGGCTGCGCGTTCTGCATCGACATGCACACCGCTGATGCGATCAAGGGTGGCGAAACTCCACGTCGCCTGTTCGCCGTGACCGCATGGCGTGAAGCGCCGTTCTTCAGCGACCGTGAGCGCGCCGCACTGCTGTGGACTGAGTCGTTGACGCAACTGAGCCTGACCCACGCCCCGGACGAAGATTACGAAGTCGTCGCGGCGCAGTTCTCGCCCAAGGAAATGGTCGACCTGACCGTTGCGATCAGCACCATCAACAGTTGGAACCGACTGGCTGTGGGCTTCCGTAAAACCCCGCAGGCCTGAGGCCTATCCGCAATGCCTTGTGGGCGCGGTCATTGAGCGTGGCGCCAGGCATTTTCAGGTGCTTACTTGAGCCAATGGCCGGGCGTGCTTCCGGTCATGGCTTTGAAAAACGCGATGAAGGCGCTGTCGCTGGCAAAGCCTAATTCAAAACCGCAATAACCGAGGCTGCGCCCGGTGGCGAGCAATTCCATGGCGCGCATCAGGCGCCACTGCTGGCGCCATTGCTGATAGCTCATACCGGTCTCGCGCTGGAAGATCCGGCCAATGGTGCGGCTGCTGGCGCCGATCTGACGTTCCAGCATTTGCAGTTCCGGTGGCAGTTTTTCCGGTGTCGCCAGCAGTGCCATCAGGCGCTTGTCCCGGGGCAGGGGCAAGAGCATGGGGTGCTGTGCTGCCTCGCGAATCTCGCTCACGCACAGACCCAATAGATGAACGAATTTACCTTGCTGCCAATCGCTGTCGAAATCTGCCAATGCCATCGGTTCCAGCACCGCACGCAGCAGCGGGCTGACTTCAATCACGCACACCCGTTGCGGTAATTCACGGCACAGTTCGGGAGTCAGGTAGATGGAGCGGTAATCCACGCTCTGTTGCATCACCGCGCGATGGATGACACCGGGCGGAATCCAAGCGGCCCGCGACGGTGGCAGCAAACACAACTGCTGCGCCAGGGTGATACGGGTGCAGCCCTGGCGGGTGTAAAGCAGTTGCCCGCGTTGATGGCGGTGTAGACCGGAATCGTGATCGCCGCCCAGGCTGGAGGCGATGCCGATGACCGACGCGCAATAGCGATCAGGGTCAAAATTCGTGTGGGCATTGAGCCAGGCCATGGTTTGTCCGATATCAACGATAAGTTGTCAGGATTTTGATAATACGTCATTCGTTGCTCCCTAAACTCCTCGGCAGTTTTTGTATGAGGAGTAACGGTGAGATGAACAACAGACATTTATTGGTGTTGGCGATTGCGCTGCTGATGTTTCCGCAAATTGCCCAGACCCTCTACAGCCCGGCGCTCGGCGATATCGGCCGTGCGTTTGGCGTTGGACCGCAAGCGGCTGCGCAGACCTTGTCGGTGTATTTCCTGGCGTTTGCCTTTGGCGTGGTGACGTGGGGGAGGGTGTGCGACCGGATCGGTCGGCGCCCGTCGATGCTTGCCGGTTTGGCGATCTACGCGGTGGCTTGCGTGATCGGCTTGAGCGTGCAGAGTTTCCAGGGATTATTGATCGCCCAAGCCTTGGCGGCATTTGGCGCCGCTGTCGGTTCTGTGGTGACCCAAACCCTGTTGCGCGACCGCTTTCAAGGCGCAGAACTGGCGCAGGTGTTTTCGCTGGTGGGCATGGCACTGGCAGCCAGTCCGGCGCTAGGGCTGTTCACCGGAGCAGGGCTGGTTCAAGGGTTTGGCTATCGCGGCGTACTCGGTGCGCTGTTGCTGATTGCAGTGGCTTTGTGGCTGTGGAGTTGGCGCGCCTTGCCGGAAACTCGTGCGCAACCATTATCCAGCGTGGGCCTGTTCGAAACCCTTGGGCGCATGGTGCATGACGTTGGGATCTGGCGCTCGGCCTTGTGGATCGCCTTGTTCAACGTGTCACTGTTCAGTTATTACAGTCTCGGCCCCTTTGTGTTTGAACGTCTTGGTTTGAGCGCAAGCATGTTCGGCTACAGCGGCGTGATTCTCGCGCTTGGCTCAGGTTTTGGAGCATGGCTGAACAAACGTCTGCTGCGCCGCGGTTTCAACGCGCTGCAATTGATTCGACTCGCCGCACTGAGCGGTTTGCTCGGTGGTGCAGGTGTTTGGGCGATGCAGGACAGCGGTGCGTTCATCTTGCCCATGTTGCTGGTGGTGCTGGCGTTCGGTATGGCGATTCCGAATATCCTTGGCTCGGCGCTGGTCAATTACACGGATCGCCTGGGCACCGCAGGGGCGTTGTTAGGGCTGCTTTATTACCTGCTGATTGGCGCAGGATTGATGCTCGCCGGTTGGTCGCAGGCACTCGGGGAAACCCTGATAGTGTGCAGCGGCGTGGCGTTGCTGCTGACATTCAACGCTAGTAAATCAATTGTTTAAGAAGTGTAAGCGATGTAGGAAGCGTCTTGCATTTGTGTAGGAGGGCTCCGACTATCACGATCATTGATAGGGTGGCATTGCGCCATTTGATGATCGCAAGGAAGTTGCGTGCCGTATTCGTTCCACGTTGTTTATCGTCGTCGATTCACGCTTTGCCCGCTGCTGTCGGCCTTTGTGTTGAGCGTGTGTGCCTCCTCGCTTGAAGCGGCCGAACCTGTCACGCCGGGCCAGGAAGTATTGCGCCAGCAACAACAGCAACAGCGCGATTTGCAACAACTGCAACTGGAACAAAGAAAGCGGCAACTGGAGCGCGGCGCTTTCGGCCCCGCGTCGGTAACCCCAGCCATTCCCCAAACCATCACCCCCGATGAGCGTTGCTGGCCACTCAGCGGCACGCGCATCGGCGGCGTCACGCTTATCGACAGCGCCAAGCTCAACGCACGCATCAAACCGCTGTTGGCGCCCTGCATGGGCGTCGGCCAGATCAATCATCTGCTGGCGACCATCACTGCGATCTACGTCGAGAAGGGCTACATCGCCAGTCGCCCGTACCTGAGCAGCGCCCCGGCGGCAGGGCAGTCGCTGGATATCGTGGTCGACGAAGGCTACATCGAGTCGATCGAACTGGCTGATCAGAGCCTGCCGGTTTCGTTGGGCGGCGCCTTCCCGGGAATGCTCGGCGGACCGTTGAACCTGCGCGATCTGGAGCAGGGTCTGGATCAGTTGAACCGTTTGCGCTCAATCGATCTCACCGCCGACATCGCCCCCGGCACTCAGCCTGGCGCCTCGCGGATCATCTTGCGTTCACGCACCTCTGGGCAGTCGCGTTGGGCCTTGAATGCCGGGCTCGACAACCTCGGCAGCGCCAGCACCGGGCGTGATCGCGACAGCGTCAGCCTGAGCCTCGACAGCCCCTTGGAACTCAACGATCTGTTGAGCCTCAGCGCCAGCGACACGGTAAACCAGGGTGATCGCTACAGTCGCAACGCCAGCCTCTACTACGCGATCCCTTATGGTTACTGGACGTACAGCGTGTTCGCCAGCCATGCCGAATATCGTGCGCCGTTCAAATTGCCCATCGTGACCTTTCACAGCACCGGCATCACCGATCAGATCAGCCTGCGCGCCGACCGCGTGTTGTGGCGCGACCAGAGTCGTCAGCTCAGCGCCAACCTGCAACTGGCGCACAAGGACGTCGACAGCTATCTGGAAAACGTCCGGCTGGGCATTCAGAGCCCGACGCTGACTGTGGCCGAGGCCGGACTGAATCTGTTCTGGCTCGACCGCGCGGTGTGGAACCTCGATGTCAATTACGCCCAGGGTCTGCGCTGGTTCGGCGCCGATGACGACTCACAGCATCAGGTCAACAACCTGCCCAAGGCGCAGTTTCGCAAGTACCGCGCCGGCCTCAGCCAATGGCGCAACGGTCAGCTCGGCGCGCAAGCCTGGCAGTGGCAGAGCCAGCTCAACGTGCAGTACAGCCCCGATCCGCTGCCGGCCATCGAACAACTGCTCGGCACCGACGATTCGGCGGTGCGCGGTTATCGGGTCAGCAGCGCCTCCGGTGCCAGCGGTGCGATCTGGCGCAACACGTTGCGCCTGCCGCTGCGCAGCGAATGGCCGGTGCAGATTACCCCGCGTGTCGGCCTCGACCATGGCTGGATCAAGGCCGATCACGGCGCACAGGGCCAACGCCTCAGCGGCGCGAGTGTCGGGCTGAATCTGGGCTGGAAGAACCTGCAAGTGGACCTCGATTACCAGCGCGCCCTCAACATCCCGAACGGTTTGCAGCACGAGCCGCCCACCTGGCTGATGCGCGTGGGCGTGCAGATATGACCCTTGTTTAAACCAACAAGCAGTGAACAAACAGCCGTCGGATCTGAGCGCGACAGCCACGGCCAAGAAAAATCGCGTGACGTGATGCCGTCCTTCCATGGAGACGTTTTTATGCCAGCACCTACCTTTGCATTTCATCTTTCTCCTCGGGGCAAACTGCGCTGGGCGATTGCCAGCCTGTTCTTCGCCATCCACCTGCCAAGCGCATTGGCCGGCGGAGTCGTGGTCGCCCCGGGCCCCGGTGGCACCGCGCAATTACAAACCCAGGGCGGTGTGCCCATCGTCAACATCGTTGCGCCCAACGGCTCGGGTCTGTCGCACAACCAGTTCCTCGACTACAACGTCGATCGTCAGGGCCTGGTGCTCAACAACGCGTTGCAGGCCGGGCAATCACAACTCGCCGGGCAACTGGCGGCCAACCCGCAACTGCGAGGTCAAGCGGCAAGCGTGATCCTCAACGAAGTGATCAGCCGCAACCCCTCGGCCATCAACGGTGCGCAGGAAATCTTCGGTCGCGCTGCCGACTATGTGTTGGCCAACCCTAACGGCATCTCGGTGAATGGCGGCAGTTTCATCAACACGCCGAACGCTAATCTGGTGGTCGGTCGCCCGGAATTGAACGACGGCAAACTGCAGGCCTTGAGTACCCGTGACGTCAGTGGTCAGTTGCAGATTCAGAGCGGCGGCCTGCGTAACGGCGAGGGTTCGATCAACCTGATCGCGCCGCGTATCGACAGCCAGGGCGCGATCAATGCCCGCGATCAATTGAACCTCACGGTCGGGCGCAATCAGGTTGATTACGCCAGCGGCCAAGTGAAAACCGTAGACCCTGCTGGCAGCACTGGCGATCAACGCATTGATGCCAGCCTGTTTGGCGCGATGCAGGCTGGACGCATCAATATCGTCAGCACGGCCGAAGGTGCGGGTGTAAGGGTTGGTGCAGTACAAGTTGCGGGGCGCGACGGCGTGCAGATTCGTTCGGCCGGTGACCTCAGCGTCAGCGGCGAAGCTGTACCCAACAGCCTCGAAGTGACGCGTGCGGGCATCCGCAGCAGCGCTGGCGACGTGGGTTTGCACAGCGGCAAGGATCTGACCCTCGCCGCCACCGATGTCAGCGGCCGTGACGTTACGGTCGACGCCAAACGCAACCTGACCTTGACCACGGTCCAGAGCCGCAAGCTCCAGGAAAAGCGCGAGAACTGGAGCAATAGCACGATCGGCATCACCTGGGAAACCTACGACCGAACCCAAACTGACACTGATTCGCGTCAGCATGGCAGCCAGATCATCGCCAGCCGTGACGCCAAACTGTCGTCAGGCAAAGACACCGAATTGAAGGCCGCCAAGGTCGAGGCAGCGAACAATCTCAGCGTGCAAAGCGGCGGCGATCTGCGCCTGACCGCCGCCACCGAAAGCCACACCCAGACCGATCAAGGCAACCACCGCAAACACCTGTGGAAAGCCAATTGGAACACCAGCAGCGAAGAGCAGCGCAGCGTCACCACCCAGTTGAAGGCTGGCAACATCGCCTTGCAAACCGCTGCGCTGTTGCGTTCTGAAGGCGCCGAGCTGGATAGCTCGGGCGACCTGCAACTGGCTGGCAAGCAAGTGGAAATCGCCACTGCCACGCGCACCCATCGCAGCAGCGACAATAGTTACTCTGGTGATCTGGTCGGCGGTGGTTTCTTCGGCAAGACCGGCGACGCCGACAAGGGCCAGACCCAGCATCAGGGCAGCACAATCAACGCGGCCGGCAAACTGATCGTCAAGGCGGACGACGTACGCATCAGCGGCAGCCAGGTGCGTGGCGGCACCGACGCCAGTGTGATCAGTGACAAGGATTCGCTGGTCATCGACGGCGTACAGGACACCTCGCACAGCAACAACCACGACAAGGACAGCAAGTTCTTCGGCATCACCAAGGACGAGTCGCGCCAGAACGCCAAGGACAGCACCACGGTGCGCAGTGAACTGGTGTCCGACAGCAACCTCAAGCTCAAAAGCGCCAAGGACATCGAAGTGGCCGGTTCCACGGTCAAGGCTGACGGCGCGCTGACGGCCGATGCGGCGGGGGATGTGAACGTGCATTCGGCGCAGAACACCCACGACAGCACCCATAGCACGCAGACCCGCGGCTTCGACGCTTACGCGAAAGAGCAAACGCCAGAGCAATATCGCGCCGGGATTCATTACGAAGACAAGCAGCAAACGGTGACCCGTAATGACGTCACCCAGCAAGGCTCCAGCCTCAGCGGCGGCAGCGTGCAGGTGAAGGCCGGCGGCGATCTGACGATCAAGGGCGGCGAGGTCAAATCCACTGCCGGCGACACCAGCCTGAGCGGTAAAAACGTGTCGTTGCTGGCCGAGCAGGACAGCCACAAAACCTCCACCGACAAGAGCAGCACGGGTGGCGGCTTCTACTACACCGGCGGCCTCGACCGCGCCGGCAGTGGCGTCGATTTCGCCCACAGCACTTCGCAAGACACCACGAGCAAAACCACGGCGCAAACCAGCAGCGTGCACAGCAGTGGCCACCTGACGATCAATGCCGACAAGCTCGCCACCGAGGGCGCTCAAGTGAAGGCTGGCAGCGGCCTGAATGTCGCGGCCAACGAAATCGACAACCGCGCCGCCAGCAACACCGAAAGCAGCAGCCACAACGAGAGCAACTGGTCGGCGGATATCGGCGCCAACGTCGAATACAAAGACATCGCCCGGCCGATTGCCGGCGCCATCAAAGACGTGCTCGGCGGCAAGCTGCCGGACAAGGATGCATTGGCTAATGTCGGTCAGCCGAACGTCGGTATCGACGTCGCAGTCGGCCACGGCACTGCCAGCAAAACCGAGCAAACCAGTAGCGCGGTGGTCAGCCGTTTTGAGGGCGGTAATGTAGACGTCAACGTGGCTGGAACGCTGCACGATCAGGGCACCGAGTACAACGCCACTGCCGGCAAGGTGAACATTACGGCAGACAAACTGGTCGCCGATGCGGCAAGCGACACCCACAGCAGCACCGATAACGCCGTGGACGCCAAGGTCGACGTGCGCGTCTACACCAAAACCGGTGAAGACGTGAACGTTGCCGGCAGCGGCGCGGGTGGCAGCAGTGCGTCCAGCAAGGACAGCTCCACCGCCGTGGTCGGCGTTTATGCCGGCAACCAGGGCGTGAACATCAAGGTGGGCGGCGACGCGCAGTTCGAAGGCAGCCGTTTCGACGGTGGGCAGGGCGGCGTCAGCATCAAGACTGACGGCAACCTGGCGCTCAATCAGGCCAATGATCGCCAGAGCAGCGACACGTCCAGCCTGCGCGGCAACGCTTCGCTGACGGTCGGTACCTTGCCGGGCACCGATGGCACCAACGTCGATCTCGGCGCCGGGTTCCAACTCGATCACAGCGGCAAGCAAACCACTGACACTCAGGCCCACGTGGCGAGCATCAGTGGCAATGGCGTGCAACTGAGCAGCGGCGGTAATCAGATCCAGCAAGGCACGAAAATCGACAGCGCGGGCGCCATCGATTTGCATGCCGATGGCAAACTTGATCTGCAAGCCGCCAGCGACACCCACACCGCCACCGGCAGCAATCTGGGCGGTGGTTTGAAGGGCGGCGGCAGCAAAACCAGCAGCGAAAAGAGCCGTGATCAGGGCGGTAATCTGAGTGGCAACTTCAACATCGGTCGGGTCAACGAGAACTCGCAGACCCTGACCGGTGGTCAACTCAACAGCAAAACCTCGGTCGCACTGAGCGGTGATGCGGTGCATCTGCAAGGCACTCTAGTCAGCGCACCCAACGTCAGCATCGACGCGCAGAAGGGCGGTTATGTGCAGGAGTCGGCGCAGTCCACCGACAGCCGCAACAACTGGAACGTGGCCCTGAATGCCGGTGGCAACCTGAGCAACAAAACGCCGACATCAGCCGATGAAAAAGCCAGCAGCGATCACGGTTTTAATGCCGGGGCCAAGGTTGGCGTGGATTACCTGCAAGGCACCACGCAGCAGAACAGCCAGATCAAGGCTGACAGCGTGATGTTGAATAGCGCGGGTGATGCGCAACTGGCGGGCGCGCGGATTGAGGCGAAGAACGTCGGCGGTGAAGTCGCCGGTAATCTGAGTGTCGAAAGCCGTCAGGACTCGCAGACCCACGCCAAGGTCGACGTCGATCTGGGGCTGACAGCGAAGAAAAACCCACCCAGCGACAAGGAAAAACTTGCCGGCACCGACTACAAGCCAACGCTGAAAGCGCAGGGTGAATACGCGCACAAGGACAGCGTGAAGCAAGCTTCCGGCATCAGTGCTAGCCAAGGTGTGAATCTGACTGTTCGCGGCGCCACGCAACTCACTGGCGCGCGGATTTCGGCGAGTGAAGGCAAGGTTGATCTGGGGGGGGCGAAGGTCAGCAGCACCGACCTGAGCAACCTCGATTACGGCGTAAAAGCCGGGCTGGATCTGCCACAGAAAAAGGAAGAAAACGCAGCGAAGGTTTCCTTTGAGAACGGCAATCTGAAAGTCGGCCCGGTCACCCTGAGCGGTCATCTGGACGGCCAGCCGCTGCAGGCAGGGATCGACGAAAAAGGCTAATGACCCACCACCCCATGCAAGAGCGGGCTCGCTCCTGCATGGGGTCCTCGCCGGGCACCGCAATGGTGTCCAGTGAGCCCTTACACGCTGAGGATTTGCTGTTCCTTATGCGTGTTCGTTACCTGGCGCTCCAGCAACGCCTCGACAAACTGCTTGCCGAATTGTTCCAGATACTGCCGCTGCAATAGGCATTCATGCGGTGCCTCAACGTCGTGCTGGATCAACTCACCGCTGATGTACGGCGCCCACAAGGCTGGCTGTTGTTCGTTCTGACGCAGGATGTCGGTGGTGGCGCGGATGAACAGCAAATCACCGTTGAACACCTCGTACTGCGTACGTCCGAGCAACTCCAGCATCCACTTTGAATCGTCTACCAGACGGGTCAGGAACTCATCGCCGATGTGCCGGCTACCGAGCACTTCTTCCATCGCACTTTTCAGCCCCTTGAGCCCTGCACGGGGCGTGCCGACGATGGCGCGGGTCATGCGGCTGATGATCATCGCGTCGTCAAGTTTCAACGAAGCCGGGCCACCTTGTAGCGGGTAGCTGTCGAACATGCAAAGGAAGCTCACTTCACGCCCGCGCGCCTGCAGCATCGCGCCAATACGCAGCGCGAGGTTGCCACCTACCGACCAACCGGCCAGTTGATAAGGCCCCTCGGGATGCAGGTCGACGATGCGTTGAAGGTATTCCGCGGCCAGATCATCCAGTGATTCGATGACCCGCGTCGGATCGCGCAGGATCGGTGATTGCAACGCGTACAACGGCTGATTTTCCGGCAGAAACGGCAGCAGACCGGCATAGGGCCAGGCAATCCCTCCGCCCGGATGGATACAGAACAGCGGCGGCCGTGAGCCTTCGCTGCGCAGCGCTAGAACGGCGTCGAATGGATCGCTGTCACCGCTGTTGTTTTGCAGACGCTGGGCCAGTTGTCGCGGGGTGGGGGCTGCGAGGAAATCGGCGATGCCCAGAGCGACACCAAACCGCTCCTTGATCCGGCTGATCAGTTGCAGCCCTAGCAGCGAATGGCCGCCGAGGTCGAAGAAACTCTGGTTGGCGAACACTTCGTTGCAGTCCAGCGCTTCGGCGAACAGCTTGCACATCGCCGCTTCTTCTGGCGTCTGCGCAGGTGACAGTTCACAGGCGTCGTAGAGTACCGCCACGGGCAGACGATCCATCGCCAATTTACCGTTGGGCGTCAGCGGGAATTCGGCGACGCACATGATCACGCTCGGCACCATGTGCTGCGGCAGATGCCGGCCCAGTGCCTGTTTGAGCTGCTGACTGTCGAGACTGGAGTCCTTGCTGGCGACATAGCCGACAATGGCCGGGCCGTGGACAAGTTCACGCAACATCACCGCGGCGTCGTCGACTCCAGCGCAACCAAGCAGAACGTTTTTGATTTCGTCCAGTTCTATGCGCAAACCGCGCAGTTTGATCTGATTGTCCTGGCGGCCGAGGTAGTGAATGCGCCCGGCGTGATCGAAGAACACCCGGTCACCTGCACGGTACATCGTGCTCGCGCCGTCGAGCAGATCGGCAACAAAGCCTTTGGCGGTGAGGTCGGGACGGTTGCGATAACCGCGCGCAACGCCCGGGCCGCCGATGAACAGATCACCCCAGGCCCCGGGTGGCAGCAAGCGCTGCTGGCCGTCGAGCACATACAGGCGCGTGTTGGCAGTGGCCGGCCCGATCGACAGATCCCCCGTGCCATAGCAGGCGTTGATCGAGGTGGCGAACGAGGTTTCCGTCGGGCCATAGACGTTGAGCAGGCGGCAATGCGAGAAGCGCGCGAGCAACGCCGGTGTACACGACTCACCGCCGAGCATGAGCACGGTGTCCTGCGGAAAGTCTTCGGTCTGATGGCAGGCAAGCAGGCTCGGGGTCATCACCAAAAGGTTGATGCCTTCACGCTTGACCAGTGTGGCCAAAGCTCTTCCGGGGGTACTGCTGACTTTGTCGGTGATCACCAGTTCAGCGCCGGCGAGCAAGGTCATCATGATTTCCAGCACCGACATGTCGAAACCGGCAGCGATGAATTGCAAGACTCGCGCTTGCGGCTTTAATTGCGCTGCATTGATGGCGGTGCGGGCGATCGGCACCAGATTGCGCTGCGTGACTTCGACGCCTTTGGGCTTGCCGGTGGAACCTGAGGTGTAGATCAGATAGCCCGGCAGTCCTGCATCGAATGGCGACAAAGGCTCCGTAGCCGCCGGTAGTTGCGCGAGAGTTTCGGCAGTCAGCCATAGCAGTTTGTCGGCAGCGATCTCGACCTTGAGTTGACTGCCCGGTGCGACGATCACCACGGTCGGGCTGGCATCGCTGAAAATGTGTTCGATGCGCGCCTCGGGCAGATCCGGATCGACCGGTACATAGCAGGCGCCAAGTTTGAACAGGGCCACGGCGGCTACTGCCCATTCGAGGCTGCGCGAGAACATCACTACCACGCAGTCCCCGGCCTGCACACCACGCTCACGCAGATGTACCGCAAGGCGCGTGGCGTCATCGTCGAGGCGGGCATAGCTCAAGGTCCGTGCGCCTTGCGACAATGCCGGGTGCTCGGCGTAATCGCGCACAGCGTCGGCAAAGGCCTCGGCGAATAACGGGAGTTTTTCCTGATGTGCAGGCAGTGCGTAATGGCGATGCTGCTCGTGGGGCAGGAACAAGTCGTAGTCGGCCGCAAGGGTTTGGGGCGAATTGGCGAAGTGTTCGAACAGTGCCGTCAGGCGCTGATAGTGCAGTTCAAGAGCCTCGGCAGAATATAGATCGGCATTGGCGTTGAATCCGATCTCCAGCCGACCATCGTCGTGGCGGTCGAAAATATCGATGCCCAAATGATCCGCCGGGCCATTGGCCACGTTCTGGATGGTCGTGTCGCAACCGGCAAAACCCGGACCTTGATCGTACGCAACGATGTTCAGCAGCGTGTTGAACAGCGGCTTGTTACCACGCTCGGTGTGCAGGTCGCGGATCATGCTTTCGCTGCGATAGTTTTGGTGCAGAAGGTGATGGCGCAGTTGTCGTTGCACGTTCGCCGCCACCGTCAGCACAGTGCTTTGAGGCGTGAACGACAAGTGCAGCGGCAGGATGTTAGCGACCATCGACGGCACATTGCGCAATGCCTTGAGCTGACGCGCTGCCACCGGCATGCCCAGGGCCAGTTCGTTTTGCCCGGTCATGCGTTGCAGGTATGTCGCGCACAGCGCCAGCAGAATGCTCGACAGGCGTAGCTTATGTTCGCCCGCCGCCGCGCGCAGTTGTAACAGGGTTTCACCGCCGAACACCTTGCGCAGACGATTGAGTTTGATCAGCGGCGCATCGCCGGGCACCAGTTGTGTCGGCTCGGGCATCTTCAGGCAGTACTGGCGCCAATAGGTACGATCCTTGGTGTACATGTCGCTATGGCGATAGCCCTCCTGCGCATCAAACACGCTCGACAGCGGCGCCAGTTCGAGTTTTTCGACCGCCTCGCCACGACTGAGCGCGTTGTAATGGGCCGTGATGTTGCCGAACACAATGCCGTGGCTGAAACCGTCCACCACCAGGTGTGAAGCCAACTCGATCATGCGGTAGTGCTGTGGTGCGAGGCAGATCAGCACGTAACGGGTCAGCGGCCCGTGTTGCAAATCCATTTCCTGATGCAGCAGGTACTCGAGCAGATCTTTGTAGGCGTTCAAAGGATCGGCTTGATCACTGACGTCCAGGCTTTCGAACGCCTTGGCGGGAAGGGCATCGGTAGGCTGAATGTGTTGTGCGTAGGTGCCGGTAGCCGGGTCTATATCGAAGGTCGCGCGCAGGGTGTCGGTTTGCAGGAATTGCGTGCGGATGGCGGCTTCGAGCCACTCCAGATTCAGCTCGCCGCGCAATTCAATGACGTCGCACAAGTGGTAGTTAAGATTGCTGTGGCTCTGGCTGATCGCCAGGCAGACTTCCTGTTGCGCCGTGGAAAGCGGGCACGGGTGTACGTCACGCATAAGAGTCATCCTTTCTTCCGTTGCGTCGGATTTTTTGCAGGCAATAGCGTGCCCATTCCACTTGGCGCAAAAGCGACAGAGGCGGAATCGACGGCAAGCGCCGTTTCAGTTTTTTCAGGGGTGCGCCAGGTGAGTCAGGCGGGGCTGGAACCTTTGCTTGACGCCAATCCTTGGCGGTGTTTCTTGTTGTTGGCTTGACGCATTTGGTAACACGTCGGCACTTAACTTAGGTGCAGGAAATGCCGCTGTCAACTAACTGATTTGTGAGTTTTGACAGGGGGCAATTTTTGCAGGCGCTGACGGAGGCCGCCACTTTTTGACCTTTGCGTTAGAACAGCACAATCAAAAAGTCCTCCTGATCCGGCAGGTGCACTCGGTTCAGACCTTCAACACTTTGCCACCAATGGCCACGGCCACCAGCAACACCGCCATCAACCCGAACGCAAAACTCAAACTGCTGGCATGGGCAACAAAACCAATCACCGCCGGCCCGGCCAGAATTCCTGCATAGCCCAGTGTGGTGATCGCTGGCACGGCGATGCTTTCCGGCATCACGGTTTGTTTACCGACGGCGGTGTAGAGCACCGGCACGATGTTCGAGCAGCCGGCGCCGACCAGCGCATAACCGACCAGCGCGGCTTGCCAGCTCGGCGCGAAGGTCGCCAGAAACAGGCCCGCCGCCGCCAATAGACCGCCGAACAGGATAATGCGCGTGGCGCCGACAATGCGGACGATCCGGTCACCCATCAAGCGTCCTGCGGTCATGGTCAGGGCAAACGCGGCATAACCCAAACCGGCGTACGCGGTTTCGATCCCGCGTTCCTGCGTCAGGAACACCGCACTCCAGTCCAACGCCGCGCCTTCGGTGAGAAACACGATGAAGCACATCCCGCCAATAAACAGCACGATGCCGTGCGGTACGGCAAATGCCGGGCCGCAGCTTTCGCTACCGTAAGGCAGCATGTGGGGCACGCACTTGCACAACGCGGCAATCAGCACCGCCACCACCACCAGCATTGCCGCCAGCGGTGTCAGCCCAAGGCCGAGCAGGGCGCTGACGCCGGCCGCGCCTACAATCCCGCCGAGGCTGAACAAGCCGTGAAATCCCGACATCATGTTCTTGCCGCTGGCGCGTTCGACGATCACCGCTTGCAGGTTCACCGTCGAATCCACCGTGCCCAGCCCTGCGCCGAACATGAACAGCGTGGCGACCAATGCCGGTATCGATGACACCGTCGCCAGCAACGGCAACGCCGCGCAGATCAGCAGCGTGCCGCCGGTTGCCACGCGGCGACAGCCGAACCGCGCCGCGAGAATCCCCGCCAATGGCATCGCCAGAATCGAGCCGACGCCCAGACATAACAGCAACAGCCCCAGCATGCCCTCATCGAGCCCGGCCCGAGCCTTGGCGTACGGCACCAGCGGCGCCCACGCGGCGATGCCGAGCCCAGCGATGAAAAACGCGATGCGTGTGGAGATCTGTTGCAGGCGTCCGGGGACGAAGGTGTCTTGGGGGGTGAGGCTGGTCATATCGATCCTTGGTAAAAAACATCGCGTCCCCGAAGGACAGTGACTGGGCGTCGAGGTTCGATCGCGAGCCTTCGGGGACGTGCAGCCCACATCCTAACCTGCTCCCACATGGATCGTGCCAATCGGTAAAGTGGTGTGCTTTGCAAACGCGAATTCAGGAGCCAGTGATGACGCAGTTCTACGATGCTCGAGGCAACCTCTATGGGGTGATTTCGCCCCAAGCGCTGCGTGAGGCCGGTATTGAGTTACCCGCCAGCGCCGCCGACTGTGCGTCATCACGGCAGGCGTGGAGTCATCTGGCTGTAGCGCTTTGTTGCGACTGGCCCGAGGGGCAGGCACCTGAGGGCAGCAAATCCCACCGCAGCGACGGGTTGCTGGTTGGCCCGTTTCAGGCCTTGCCGCCGTTTGATGTATTGATCGTCAACACCGACGGCACGCTCGCCGAACGCAGCGGCAACGGCCTGACGATTTTCTCCCAAGCGCTGACCGAGCAAGGTGTGCTGCCGACACAAGGGGCACTGCTGCGCGTCCATCACGACAAGGGCCAACCGGTGGAAACCTCGGTGAAACCGGCCGAAGTCGAAGGCGTAAAAGGCTTCTGGCTTGACCTGGGCCAACCCGGATTCGGCCCATCGGCAGTCGGTGCGAAGAATGTCGAAAGTCGTGAGCTCAATGGGCGGGACGTGAGCCATGTTCCTGCCTTGGCGCAACTCGATCCCGCGTGGCGCCACAGCCAGTTCGTGCGTATTGGCAATCCGCATTGCGTGACGCTGGTCAACGATGCGGCCGCTTTGCCGAGCAACGATCAGATGCGCGTTTCACCGTTGACCGAAGGCCTGACCCGGATTGCCTACGCGATGCCGACCGGCGTTGGCCAACCGTGTCCGGCGGGTGTGAACCTGCAATGGGCCGCACGCGAATCAGCGCAGCGGATCATCGCGCGGGTATTCGAGCGAGGTGAGGGGCCGACCGCGTCGTCGGGCACCAGCGCCAGTGCGGTGGCTTGCGCGGCGTGGCGTGCAGGCTGGGTCACGGCCGCAGAAGTGTACGTGGAGATGCCTGGCGGCACTGCCCCCATTTTGCTGCAAGCACACAAGGGTGAACTGAACCGCGTGCGTTTGTTCGGAACGGCACGGTTAACTGATTAGCCGGTTACCCACATTTGTATGGCGGGTGATGCGGCTATTGCGAGCTTATGCTCTGCGTCAGTTTCAGAAACTTCGGGATGACGGCCTCGGGCGCAGGCGTCAGGTCCTTCAAACCGTCAGTGCCTTTTTGAAAGGTGAACATCTGCGCCGCAATCAACGGACTGACCAAACCGCCGACATGGGCTATGGCAAACCAGGCGCGATCCTGCTCGGCGGATTCCGGTCGAGGGTCCAAGCGCCAGCCTTCGAGGGTGGTCATGCGTTTGCCGATGTAGAACTTTTCCATGATCTTCGACTTTTTCCAGTTTTCCGCGTCGTAGCCGGGGCGGTAGTCGGTGTCGTAGGTGCCTTCGGTAGGTTTGGCCTGTTCCCCTTGCGAGGCATTGATCAGGCTCATGATTACGTTGGGCGTGCTGGTAAAGCGAAGGCTGTTCTTCACGTTGAAACCGGTGTTGCCGTTGTCATGAATGAAACCGTAGGGCATGCAAACGCCTGGACCTTCGGGCACTTGATAGAGGTCGCGGGCTTCGAAGCGGGTGGCAAGGTCTTTGATCCGCTGCGCCGTATTCTCGGCGGGTTTGTTCATATGGAAATAGAACACCCGGTTGTTGCGCCACAGCAGGAACTCGTAGGGCGTCTTTTCGCTGCCCAATACATGTGAATCAGGAATTCCCAAGTCATGCTCGTGTTTTTTTATTTTAGGTATTTGCTCTTCTAGATTTTTTATTATGGCTTCCTGTTTTTGGATGGTGTCGGGGAGGTAGTTCATTTCCTTGATCGATACCAAAAGATGCTTGTTGGTATCAAGTTTTTCCTTTAGCCGGTTTTTGTACATTTCGGTTTCGTGAACAATGGCATTGCGCTGCCTATCAAATTCTTCACGTGTTGTGATATCGCTGACTCTGACGGTAAGTTCATCATAGTCGTAACTGACGTAGTCACCCACAGCGTGAACATTTTTTGAAAAAACATGCCCGCCAGCGCCTTTTATATTGCTGCGCTCAATTGGGAACGTTGCCCATTCGAATGCTTCCGGTGACTGGAATTTGGTACGTCCCAGGCATTCTTGCAAGGTAGCGTCAGCAGATGCGGACTGTGCGGCCAGTAAAAGGCTGGCGAGTGTGATGATGACTCGTGTCATGAACTGTGCTCATTTCGAAGCGAGATTTCTGTTATTGCGAGCTGATGCTCTGCGTCAGTTTCAGAAACTTCGGGATGACGGCCTCGGGCGCAGGCGTCAGGTCCTTCAAACCGTCAGTGCCTTTTTGAAAGGTGAACATCTGCGCCGCAATTAACGGACTGACCAAACCGCCGACATGGGCTATGGCAAACCAGGCGCGATCCTGCTCGGCGGATTCCGGCCGAGGGTCCAAGCGCCAGCCTTCGAGGGTGGTCATGCGTTTGCCGATGTAGAACTTTTCCATGATCTTCGACTTTTTCCAGTTTTCCGCGTCATAGCCGGGGCGGTAGTCGGTGTCGTAGGTGCCGGTAGTGGGTTTTGTAGGGTCGCCTTGCGAGGCGTTGATCAGGCTCAAAATCACATTGGGCGTGCTGGTGAAACGCAGGCTGTTCTTCACGCTGAAACCGGTGTTGCCGTCGTCGTGAATGAAACCGTATGGCATGCATACGCCCGGGCCAGTAGGCACTTGGTAGAGGTTGCGAGGTTCGAAACTCGCGATCAGATCCTTGATGGCGTTCTTCCGTTCTTGATCCAGTGTTTTGAAATTGAAGTAATAGATTCGGTTGTTGCGCCAAAGAAGAACCTCGGTTGGCGTTGTCTGACTGCCGAGGACATGCGAGTTGTTAATGCCTAGGTCATGTTCTTCGATGGCAGTTTGGGCAACGGATTTTTCCAGATCAGCGATTATTTTTTTCTGTCGATCTAAGACTTCTTGGCTATATCCCATCGTGCTGATGCTCTGCAGCAGCTTCTTGTTCGTTTCGATTTCCTCCATTACCTCACTTTTAGCCATCTCACCCTTATGAACAATGGCATTACGTTGTGTCTGGAAATCTTCAATGGTTGTGATGCCACTCACTCTGACCGTAATTTGGTCATTGTTGTAGCTAAGGTACTCATGCTCGGCACTTATGTTGTTGCTGAACGTATGCCCGCCACCCTCGCTGATCAGATGCTTAGCGGTGGGGTAGGTGGCCCACTCCATGCTTTCGAGCGCATTAAATGTAGTCCGCCCGATGCATTCTTTTTTCGGCTCTTCAGCGCTGCTTATTTCACACGAGCCAACCAAACTGACAATCAAGAGACAGGTATACGATTTCATGAGTGTTTGATTTCCTCTTGCGTTGGCGCGTCCACACAGGCCAGTGCGCGATCATCATTTTTTACGGAACATTGGCGATGACGGTGATATTCAAGCCCGAATTGTTATTTTCATGAAGCGTTCAGCTATTGCGAGCTGATGCTCTGCGTCAGTTTCAGAAACTTCGGGATGACGGCCTCGGGCGCAGGCGTCAGGTCCTTCAAACCGTCAGTGCCTTTTTGAAAGGTGAACATCTGCGCCGCAATCAACGGACTGACCAAACCGCCGACATGGGCTATGGCAAACCAGGCGCGATCCTGCTCGGCGGATTCCGGCAGAGGGTCCAAGCGCCAGCCTTCGAGGGTGGTCATGCGTTTGCCGATGTAGAACTTTTCCATGATCTTCGACTTTTTCCAGTTCTCCGCGTCGTAGCCGGGGCGGTAGTCGGTGTCGTAGGTGCCTCGGGTAGCTTTGGTCGGGTCGCTTTGCGAGGCATTGATCAGGCTCATGATCACGTTGGGCGTGCTGGTGAAACGCAGGCTGTTCTTCACGCTGAAACCGGTGTTGCCGTCGTCGTGAATGAAACCGTATGGCATGCATACGCCCGGGCCGTTGGGTACTTGGTAGAGGTCGCGGGCTTCAAATCGGGCGACGAGATCTTTGATCCTTTGCGCGGCATTCTCGGTCGGTTTGTTCATATGGAAGTAAAACACCCGGTTGTTGCGCCAGAGGAGAAACTCGTAGGGAGTTTCTTTTGTGCCCAAGACATGGGCGTCCGGAATGCCCATGTCATGTTCGTATTTTTTGGTTTGTTGTATCTGCTCTTCGAGTTTCGTGATTTCTTTTTCTTGGTTTTTGACGATGTCGGCGGAGTAATTCATTCGCTTGATCGATGCGAGCAGGCGCTCGTTTGTTTTCAGATCGGCCTGCAATATTTTCTTGAAACTTTCGGTTTCATGAACAATGGCATTGCGTTGCCTATCAAATTTTTCATGTGTTGTGACATCGCTGACTCTGATGGTCAGTTCGTCATAGTCGTAACTGACATAGTCACCCACGGCGTGAACGTTTTTTGAAAAGACATGCCCCCCAGCGCTTTTTATTTTGCTGCGCTCAATCGGGAACGTTGCCCATTCGAATGCTTCCGGTGATTGAAATCGGGTTCGTCCGAGGCACTCTTGCAAGGCCGTCTCCGCAAAAACTGGGAAAGTCACAAGCTGCGACAAGCTAGCGGAAATAATGATGACTCGTATCATGAATTGTGCTCAGTTTGATCAGGCGCCTTGCTTGCGCTTGCGATGTGAACGTCGTGTTTTGTGTCGGTGTGAGCAATGATTGTCAAGTTTAATCCCGAGTCATTGTTCTCGCCTTTAGTCCAAAAAATGGGTAATGCAGTGATGAATCCTTCAACACCAGCGGGAGCGGGATAAGTCTTTACGCCTGCTAAGGTTTTGCTCTCCCAAAAGCTTTGCTCATGTGGCAACGGTTCAGATACTTGGCCTCCAAGATCAAAATGCAGAGTTGAGCGATAATTCCAAGTTGGCCAAATAGGAGCCGGAAAGCCTTCCTGATAAATTTGTGCAGTTGACAGTTCGATCACTTGTGAACGATTGAAATTTTGCGGGATGAAACTGAAAGATAATTCATAAGCTTTAGAGTTACTGCTGGCTTGGTTTTGAATGGTTTTCCAAGTTTTCTCTGCTGCAGGTTGATTGAGAAAGTCTTCTGTGACGTTAAAGGGCCCCACAGGCCCATTCTTTATAGCCTGACTCATCCCAAAATGCTTCTTCCACAAATCCTTGCGCAACTTATTGATAGTTTTCCCTACCTTTTGATTATGCGTGCCGTCGAGCTTGGCATCAGTCGATTCACTATCCCTTACAATCACCGCCAATTCCGAGTCACGTGTACCACACAGGCTGCGGTCATTGATGTTGGCGCTGCCCAGAATGGCGACGCGATCGTCTGCAATCAACAACTTGCTATGTATGTAAATCTGTTCGGTGACAACTCTATCACCGAGGGTATCCCACGTTCGAAGGTTCAATAGGGTCAAGTATTTCGTCCAGTCTTGCTGTGCGTAGACGGGGTTTTCGTTGATGTCCAAACGCTCAATGATTTTCGCGGCTTCCTCCCGGGTCGCGCCACGATCCATCATTGCTTTCATCGCCATATGTCGCTGAACACGCTTGACCAGACTCTGCTCACCAAATACCAGACTTTGCATGGTCAGGTGAATCTGATGCATGAGGTTCAGCACATTCAATGCGCCCTCCGGGTGTACCGGCAAAATCAGGTACACGTGAAATGGGCGGTTTTCTGTAATCGCTCGCCCAATCCGGTCGGCGAGTGCTTTGCCGATGCTGTTGGTGAGCTTTTGTTCTTTCCCCAACTTTTGGGTCAGCCAGCCCTGCGCATTGGTTTGCCAGATGGAAAGGAAACTGTTGAGAAACTTGTGTGCTTCTTCCCCTGGTTCCTTCCCGATGGCATTGACTTCCTTCCAGTCGATTTTGGTGAAGTCCTGATCTTCGAGAGCTTCGCGCAACTTAACCCGGGCGACGTAGCCCTGGTGCAGGGTGGCCGGGTCGCGCAGGCTGGCCATCGGCCCCGAAAGTTGGCCGTCTTCGGACAACTCTGCCTCATCCCCAAAATCAGTCTGAAAAAACTGGTTCTCGATGTAAATGAAGTGTTGGGCACTGGAAATGGTCTGCAGCATGGCGCGCAGGCAGTTGTCCTGAACGCCGCCAGTGTTGAATCCGGCGGGCAGCGGCAAATTCACTTTGGCTTTGCCTCTGCCCTTGGCTTCCTGGCTGCTCATGGTGGCCGAAGCACTACGCAATACCTGTACGCTGACTTTGCCCGTCAGGAGGGCTGGCGGTGTCGGTAATGTCGCAGCCTGGTCGATCCATACTGGCTTGGGCATCGGCAACTTCAGGTTGATCTGGTTGCTGGCGTCCAGGTGGTGGGGCAGGCCGGCGCTTCGGGCGAGGGTATTGACCCATTCCATCAGGGCAACGATCACGTTGGTTTTTTCCAGGCTCTTTATTTCGGCAATGTAGGCCTGCTGACCGTTCCAGCGGTCGATGAAGTTGCGCGACAGGTCATAGACAGACGGACCTTCGATGCGGCTGTGAACATCCTGCCAAGGCATTCGCGGCTGGTCGTCGGCCAATCGGCTGTAGTCCGACGAGGCCAGTGGCTGTGGTGTGTGTTTGAGATAGGCGAACGGCTCCTGATGATTTTCCAGACGGTTTTGCAGCAGCGCGTAGAAGTGCCCGAGCAACGAGGTGGCGATCTGGCCGATGTCGCTCAGCCAGCCCATTTTTTCCGCCGGCATGGCATCGTAGCCTTTGTCGCAGAACATGGCGATCATGCGTCCCAGGTCGGTCGTGCTCATCCATTTGTTGATCAGTTCGTAGCTCTTCAGGCGCAGCCCCGCCTGCAACTCTTCTGCACTGGCCTCCACCTCCCGTATCCAGACCTGTGCCTGGCTTCTGAGCGGTTCGGCAATGGGCAGGCGCGTCCAGTTGTGTTTGATCAGTGCGGTGATCTGGCGGATGGCGGTGTCGATCAGATACTGCCGGGGGGAGGCCAAAGGGTCGATGGCCCCCACGTACTCCTTCAGGCTATTGCCACCCTTGGCCATCCAGTCGAATACCGGCAAGGGCGGGCTGGCAAAGAAGTTCTGTACGGTCGCGCCGATATTGATCAGGGTGTCGCGCCGTGGCAGTTCGAGCTTGATGTTGACGCTGTCAGTGCCCAGGGTTGCGGCGGCGATGGGTTTGGATAGATCGAACAAGCTGCCAAGGAGCAGGCCTGTACGACTGACATGTTTGTGCATGTCCATCCAGCCCAGATGCGGAATTCCCGGGTTGTACGCGTCGTTGCCCTTGCGATCGCGGGCATCAAGGCTGAAGTTGTTGTCATCACGACGCCCGTAAGCCAGATCAATGCCGCCGACGTAGCCGATCTTGTTGTCGATCACCACGCATTTCTGGTGGTGAGAAAATGTTGAACCCAGGCCTTTCATGTCGCTTTGCTGGATGGCCGGTGTACAAAATGCGCGTGCGCCGCCGAGCCCTGCGTTGAGCTGGAATACCGCGAGCATGGTTTCGAAGTCGTGGGTGCCGACGCTAGCTGCGGGACTCAGCCACGGCATGACGAAGACTTTGAGGGTCGGCGTTTTCACCAGTGCGGCGTGCAGGCATTCCCAAAGGCTTTGTTTGCCGTCCAGCGTGACGTCGTAGTTGATTTGCCAGCCCGTGATGAAAATCGAGGTTTGGGCATTGCCGATTTCAGTGGCCAGATCCTTGTAGTAGTCCTCGCCGGTGGTGAAGAAACGCACGTCATTGCCGCTGCGCTTGGGTGCGAAGGCCGACTCGTCCTGGATGAAGAAGTCCGGCGCGTTCACCGCTGGCAGGGCCTTGCCCTGAGCTGTATTGATCTGGCTGATTTCTTTGTGGCGAATGCCGTTGTAAGGCGTTGCTGAGTCCGTCATGGTCATTCGTCCCTGGTTTGCAACTGGTTGTACGGATTGCCGCCGGCGAGCAGATCCTGTTTGCTGCGTTCACTGTTCGCCGTACTGATCCGGCCATGTTTGGCGCTGTCGTGAAAGTCGAGGGCGGCGAGGGCGAAGCGCTCCTTGTCGGCTTCCGAGGGTTCGTCATGCAGCGCCACTGGCACGCGTTGCCCCGGATAGCAGAGCCACAGAGGGCCCTTGGTCGCATAGGCTTGGGACAACTTAAAACGCTGGGTTTCATCGATGTTGACCCGTCCGTCGTCGTCGGTTTGACCTTCTAGCAAGGGGGCCTGCTCGCCGTCCTGAACAATCGACCAAGCGGTGTGTGCCAACGGGAAACCTTCGTCCCCCGGGACGTCAGTCAACTTGATATCGAAGAAATACTCCCTTGGCTTGGCCGGTGGTGCGATGACGCCGGGTTGGGCGGTGTCGAGCAAATTACCGGGTTTGGCTGAAGGCGGTGGTATCGGCAGTTTCGGCAGCAAAATCGCAATCCCTGACCCGGTTCCCGCAGCCCCCCCGGCATTGATTTTCACCACCGGCCCAACCACCGTCACGCCGCCAGCATCAAGCTTGATAAAGCTCCCGCCACCCAACACGGTCAGTTCCGTTCCCGCCTCGATCACCATTTTGTCGCCAGACTTCAGGTGGATTTCTTTCCCGGCATGGGTCAATTGAGCGGTGCCGAGTTTGATGTGCTGGTTTTGGGTCACGGACAGGTGATCGTCGGCCTTCACTTCAATTTTTCGGTCGGCAATCGTGGTGCGGTGTTCTTCAGCCTTCAACTCGGTGTAAGTGTTCTTCTCGACAGTGTCGTGGCGTTCATTACCGACCCGAATCTTCTGATCGTGCTCAACGTTTTCATCCCAATCACGCTGGGCATGAATGTAGATCTGCTCCGCACCTTTTTTGTCTTCAATGCGCAGTTCGTTGTACCCACCACCACCCGGCGAGCTAAGCGTTTTGAACACGCTGCGCGTCTTGTTCGCCGGCAGTGCGTACGGCACCGGGTTTTCCTTGTGGTACAGGCAGCCGGTGACGAGGGGTTGGTCGGGGTCGCCTTCGAGGAAGGTGACGAGGACTTCCATGCCGATGCGCGGGATGCTGATGGCGCCGTAGCGGTCGCCCGCCCAAGAGCTGGAGACGCGCAGCCAGCAGCTGGTTTTGTCGTCGGCCTGGCCTTCGCGGTCCCAGTGGAATTGCACCTTGATGCGGCCGTATTGGTCGCAGTGGATTTCTTCGCCTTTGGGGCCGGTGACGTGGGCGGTCTGGCTGCCGAGGACGCGGGGTTTCGGGTGTTCGAGGGCCGGGCGGTAGAACACGTCCCACGGGGTGGCGAGGAAGGTGTTGCGGTAGCCCTGATGGAAGTCGTCCTTGTTGTCGGTGGTGTCGCTGGTCACGCCTTCTTCGAGGACTTGCGGCTGTTTGCCTTCGTGGACGATTTCGGTGAGCAGCCACAGGTCGTTCCACTCGGTGCGCGGGTGATCAGACATTTCCATGAAGTGGCCGCTGACCAGTGTGGTCTGGTCGCCGCGACCTTCGGCCTGGCGGTAGTCGGCGCGGTGGCGTTCGAGGGCGCGTTGGCTGAGGAATTTACCGCGCGCGCGGTCGATGAAGCGGCCGGGGTAGTCGTAGTCTTCGAGATCCGGCTCAGTGCTCTCGCCTTCAGGCTTATAAGCAGCTTCCATTTGCAGGCGCGGTTTTTCGAAGTCGTAATCGCGGCGGGTGACGCGGCGGGTGCGGGTTTCCAGACGCAGCTTGAAGCCTTTGATCACCGGTTCGTCGGCGACCATGCCGCTGCCTTGCACGTAGGCGGTCGGCTGCCCGAGTTTCGGGAACACGGTCTGGTCGTCGCCGAACACCAGCAGGTGGGCTTTTTCGCTGTGCTGGAAGTGGTAGTGAATGCCTTCCTCTTCGCACAGACGCTGGACGAAGTGCAGGTCGGTTTCGTCGTATTGCACGCAATAGTCGCGATCCGGGCACGGCTGGCTCAGCTGGAAGCTGTAGGCGTTGCCCTTGATGCCGTGTTCTTCAAGGATCAGCGCGATGATTTTCGGCGCCGACATTTGCTGGTAGATGCGCTGGTTGGTGCGGTGATGCAGGTATTGCAGTTGCGGCACCATCGACACTTTGTAGCGGGTCAGGCGCTTGCCGGCATCGCCCTGGGCGACGCGGTAGATTTGGCCGTGGATGCCTGAGCCCTGCGGATCGAACGCCAGAAACGCCTGCTTGTGCAGAAGTTTTTCCAGGTCCAGATCGGGGTTTTCGCTGACCAGTTCGAGGTCGAAACGATACGGCTGGCTGATGCCTTCGGTGCCGACAAACGACAGCACTTGCAGGTCGCCCACGTAGTCTTCGACCTTGAGGCTGAAGTGGGTTTCGTTGGCCAGGTTGAACATCTCAGACTCCTTGAGACAGCGCCGGTAATCCATGGGCGTAGTGCATCTGTGTAGGGGGGACGCAGATGGGAGCTGGATGTTAAACGTAAAAAGTTGCGCAAAAAGTTGCGCACATACGGTGAGGGCCCCGTTTTATGGGGGTTCCGGGAAAGTAATGCGAAATATTTCTTGGCGATGTGCCATCAGCTAGCCCAGCACAGAGCATGCTTTGCTGGGCAGTCGAGGGCATTTTTCAGCCGCTCAGGCGCTGAATTCCACCACCGGCATCTGCCGCTTCATCAATACCTTGGCGCCGCGAATCGAATACAGCGGCAGACCCTGGCTACGAATCACTTCGTAATCACTGTCCGCCGAAAGGATCAACAGGTTCGCCGGGCGCCCCGGTTCAAGGCCATAACGCTCGCCCAGATGCATGGCTTTGGCGCTGTTGTCCGTCACCAGATCCAGCGCACTTTGCAGGTTGCGGTAACCGAGCATGTGGCAGATGTGCAGCCCCGCTTCAAGCACGCGCAGGATGTTGCCGTTGCCCAGTGGGTACCACGGATCGACGATGGAGTCCTGGCCGAAGCACACGTTCATGCCGGCCTCCAGCAACTCGTTGACGCGGGTCACGCCACGGCGTTTCGGGAAGTTGTCGAAACGGCCTTGCAGGTGAATGCTTTCGGTCGGGCACGAAACAAAACTGATCCCGGAATGGCCGAGCAGGCGGAACAGTTTGGCGCAGTAGGCGTTGTCGTAGGAGCCCATCGCGGTGGTGTGGCTGGCGGTGACGAGGGCGCCCATGTCACGGCTGCGCGCTTCTTCGGCAAGCACTTCGAGAAAGCGTGAGTGCGGGTCGTCGGTTTCGTCGCAGTGCACGTCGACCAGACAACCGGTGCGCTCGGCCAGGTCCATCAGGAACTTCACCGAACTGACGCCCTGATCGCGGGTGTATTCAAAATGTGGAATCCCACCGACCACGTCCGCGCCCATGCGGATGGCTTCTTCCATCAACTCGCGACCGTTGCGGAACGACTCGATGCCTTCCTGCGGGAACGCGACGATTTGCAGGTCGATGAGGTGACGGCTCTCTTCGCGCACTTCGAGCATGGCCTTGAGTGCGGTGAGTTGCGGGTCGGTGACGTCGACGTGGGTGCGTACGTGTTGAATGCCGTGGGCGGCCAGTGCCTGAATGGTTTTCTTGGCGCGGGTCTTGGTGTCTTCTTCGGTGATGGTGACCTTGCGCTCGCCCCAGCACTCGATGCCTTCGAACAGCGTGCCGCTCATGTTCCAGCGCGGCTCGCCAGCGGTGAGGGTGGCGTCGAGGTGTATGTGCGGCTCGACGAAGGGCGGCACCACCAGGTTGCCGCCGGCGTCGAGGTCGTCGAGGCCCAAGGACGGGGCTTCTGTCTGGCGGGTGATGCTGTGGATCAGCCCGTTTTCGAGGTGCAATTGGTGCAAACCTTCCTGGTTGCGCAATCGGGCATTGATGATGAGCATCAGGCTTATCCTTTTATAGGTCTTGTAGTGGCGCGCTGGCGCAGCGGGCGCCGAGCAGGCCGGTAACGATGACATACGTTAGCGCGGCAGCGGCAATGCCGACCAGCGGCGCGACCCATGGCGAACTGAACGCGGCCACGGTGCCGACGGCGTAAGCCCCGAGCCCCGGCCAGTTGAAGGCTGGCAGTTGTGCGTCGACCAGCCGTGGATAGCGTCCGCGCCAACGGTAGAAAAAGTCAGCCATGATCACCCCGCCAATCGGCGGAATCACCGTGCCGAGCAGAATCAGATAGGGCACCAGCATGTCGTACATGCCCAGCAGGGCGAGCAGGGTGCCGATTACCGCGCCGGCGAGGGTCACGGTCTTGCGCCGCCCTGTGCGCAGCAAGTTGCAACCGGCGACGGCGAAGTTGTAGATGGTGTTGTCCTGTGTGCTCCAGATGTTGAGCAACAGCATCGCCATCGCCGCCATGGCGAAGCCTTGCAGCAGCAAGACTTCAACCACATCCGGCTGCTGATAGACGATGGCGCCGTAGGCACCGATCAGCACCATCAGGCCGTTGCCGATGAAAAAACCGATCAGGCTGGCCAGTACGGCGACTTTTGCCGAGCGCGAGAAGCGTGTCCAGTTGGTCGCCTGTGTTGCGCCGCTGACGAAGGTGCCGAACACCAGCGTGATCGCCGTCGACCAGTCCATCGAGCCGCTCGGGACGATGCTGAGCAACCCCTCGAAACCGCCGACCTTCACCGTCGCCACCCACATCGACAGCAACAGCAGCAACATCATCGCCGGCACGGCGATGTAGGAAAGAATTTCCAGTCCGCGATAGCCCACATATGCCGTGGCGCAGAACATCAGGCCGAACAGCACCATCAAACCCAGCACCGTGCCTTGATCAAGATCGAAATATTTGCCAATCACCACCGCCGCCGTCGCGGTGCCCCAGGCGTACCAGCCAATTTGGGTGAAACCGAGGATCAGGTCGCTGAGTTTGCTGCCGACCTCGCCGAAGCAAAACCGGCCCATCAGCACCGAGTTGAGACCGCTCTTGAAGGCGATGTAACCCAGGCCCGCCGCGTAGAGGCCGAGCAGCAAGTTGCCGACGATGATCACCGCCATCATCTCGCTAAAACTGAACGCCACGCCGAGCTTGCCACCGGCAAACATGGTGGCAGTGAAAAACGTGAAGCCCAGTAACACTATCGCCGTCGAGGCCAGGCCTTTGCGCGCGTGCATGGGGACTTCGCTGAGGGGGTAATCGTTGCCGGCATCGTTCTGCGTCATGGGGCGGTCCTTGCTGAAAAGGGGAAGACGCGGGAGGGTTGCAGTGCTCGTGCCAAATGCGGGTGGGCGCGATTATGTATAGACGAGTCGCGAGGAATGGCACGAAAGCGGTGCAGTTGAACGCACCGAGGCACAATCTGGGAGCTGTCGAAGGCGGTGGGTCTTCCGATGCACAGCGCGAAGGTTTGAGCCCGAAAAGTCCAGGCATGGAAAAAAGCGGTGGAGGCTGTTTAGTGGTGAACTTCAGAGTTGCCGGTATAGAGCCGGATAATCTGATCAATCTCCCCCGACATTTTCATCCTCAGCAACGTGCGTAAAACGCGCTGCACTGGCACCTTTGGATCATTCCTGACATAGCAGCCCACGCTCTGCTCCTGCAGTATCGCGACACCTTGCAGTTGCTTTTCAGGCGTCAGGCGTTGGTTGAACCAGTCCAGCGTCCACTGATTGCTCACGGCATAGCGGTAACGCCCGGCCAGCAGTTTTTCCAGTACCTGTTCCTGATTTCGGGCGTCTTCGCGATGCAGTCGATCAGCATCGAACAGATTTTGCAGGGTCGGGTAGGTGTAACCGAGCACGGTGCCGATGGATTGGCGTGGCAGTCGGTTAGTGTCGACGCGGGCAGGCTGATCCTGGCGGCTGATCAGCAAATCACGCTGAAAAAACAACGGAATGCTCCAGATGTAATCCCCGGACTGATTCGGCAGCCAGGATTGTGCGGCAAAGCAGCGCACGTCGACTCCGCCGTGTTCCATGGTGCTTTGTGCGCGAGTCCGGGGCAGGACGTGGAATTCTGCCGGCACGCCGACCTGAGTCGCGAGGCTGAGCATCATGTCGTACAGAATGCCCTGGGTCGGACGACCGCGTTCAAGTTGCACCATCGGCATGGCCCAGCTATCCGGCACGGCGAAGCGCAGTGGTGTTTGCGCTGCCGTCACGCTCAAGCTGATTCCCAGCAGTGCCCCCAAGGCCCAACGCATAAACGCTCCGGTCATTCCCCGATCCCGAGCCGATAAAAGACTCCGCTCATGCAGCTTAGCCACATTAGACGAGGACACCGGATGCAATTTTGCCCTTGCTCCGCTAGCATTAGCCGCTTCAGCTTCCTTCGTTGCGACGGTTTTCGATGAGTTATCAGGTTCTTGCACGTAAATGGCGTCCGCGCTCGTTCCGCGAAATGGTCGGCCAGACCCATGTGCTCAAGGCTCTGATCAATGCCTTGGACAGCCAGCGGCTGCACCATGCGTACCTGTTCACCGGTACACGCGGGGTGGGTAAAACCACGATTGCGCGGATCATTGCCAAATGCCTGAACTGCGAGACAGGTATCACTTCCAGCCCCTGCGGCGAGTGCTCGGTGTGTCGTGAAATCGACGAAGGCCGTTTTGTCGACCTGATCGAGATCGACGCCGCGAGCCGCACCAAGGTCGAAGACACCCGCGAACTGCTCGACAATGTGCAATACGCGCCGAGTCGTGGGCGCTTCAAGGTCTACCTGATCGACGAAGTGCACATGCTCTCCAGCCATTCCTTCAATGCGCTGCTGAAAACCCTCGAAGAGCCGCCGCCGTACGTCAAATTCATCCTGGCGACGACTGATCCGCAGAAACTTCCGGCAACGATTTTGTCGCGTTGCCTGCAGTTCTCTCTGAAAAACATGACGCCTGAGCGTGTGGTCGAGCATTTGACGCACGTCCTCAGTGCCGAAAACGTGCCGTTCGAAGACGATGCACTGTGGTTGCTCGGTCGCGCCGCTGACGGTTCGATGCGTGACGCCATGAGCCTGACCGATCAGGCCATTGCTTTTGGTGAAGGCAAGGTTCTGGCCACCGACGTGCGAGCGATGCTCGGCACACTGGACCATGGTCAGGTCTATGACGTCTTGCATTCGCTGATCGAAGGTGATGCCAAGGCGTTGCTCGAAGCCGTTCGCCACCTGGCCGAGCAAGGCCCGGACTGGAATGGTGTGCTCTCGGAAATTCTCAACGTGCTGCACCGCGTCGCCATCGCTCAGGCGCTGCCCGAAGGCGTCGACAATGGCCATGGCGATCGCGATCGCGTGTTGGCATTGGCTCAGGCCTTGCCGGCCGAAGACGTGCAGTTCTATTACCAGATGGGCCTGATCGGCCGTCGCGATTTGCCGCTGGCGCCTGATCCGCGCGGTGGTTTTGAAATGGTGTTGTTGCGGATGCTGGCCTTCCGGCCCGCCGACACAGTGGACGCCCCGAGGCAACCGCTAAAGCCAGTGGGGATCAGCCAGGCCACAGTTGATTCCGCAAACGCCGTGGCTGCCGCGCCTAAAGCTGCGCCGGTGGTCGCTGCGGCTATTGCGCCGGCTCCAGGGCCGGTTGCTGCACCCGCGCCGGCTCCCGAGCCAGCGCCGGTGATTGCTCCTGAGCCGGAACCAGAACCAGAACCAGAACGAGATCCTGTGCCCGAGCCCGAGCCCGAGCCCGAGCCAGTCGTCGTCGATGCCGTCGTCGACTTGCCCTGGAACGATCCGGTAGAGCCCGAACCCGAACCGGCTCAGCAGCCGGCGGTCGACCCCGTGCTGGAAACCGCTGCCGAGCAGCCTGATCTGCCGCCGATGCCGCTGCCCACCCCGGACAGCGTTGTACCGGACGCGCCGGAGTGGGCCGCCGTACCGATTCCCGAGCCGTCGGTCGCCGACGTCGATGCCGCCACACCGGGCATCGACATGGATGACGAGCCGCCGCTGGACGAGGATTACATCGAGCCGGACATGGATTCGGCTTACAGCTATCTCGACGAACTGGCGAGCGAGCATGCTGCAGAACCGGCCCCGGAACCCGAGCCGGAGCCCGCAGCGATGCCGGCCACCGGTCTGGCGCTGCAATGGCTGGAACTGTTCCCGAAACTGCCGATCTCCGGCATGACGGGCAGCATCGCCGCCAACTGCACGCTGATCGCGGTTGATGGCGATCATTGGCTGATGCACCTGGACCCGGCTCACAGCGCCTTGTTCAACGCCACTCAACAGCGTCGTCTCAACGATGCGTTGAACCAGTTCCACGGTCGCACGCTGAGCCTGACCATCGAACTGATCAAGCCCGAGCAGGAAACCCCGGCTCAGGCCGCGTCCCGTCGCCGTGCCAACCGTCAGCGCGAAGCGGAGGAGTCGATCCACGGCGATCCGTTCATCCAGCAGATGGTTCAGCAGTTCGGCGCAGTGGTGCGACACGATACTATTGAACCCGTCGACGCCTTGGTCGCCCAAGGCTAATAACTGAAGGCGCTCGTTCTCGAAGGCCGGGCGCTGTTTTGATCCAAGTACTTTTGAGGTGATTCCCATGATGAAAGGTGGCATGGCCGGCCTGATGAAGCAGGCGCAGCAGATGCAGGAAAAAATGGCCAAGATGCAGGAAGAACTGGCCAACGCCGAAGTCACCGGCAAAGCCGGCGGCGATATGGTCACCGTGGTGATGACCGGTCGTCACGACGTCAAAAGCGTGAGCATCGACCCAAGCCTGGTTGAAGGCCTGAGCGAAGACGACAAAGAGATGCTGGAAGCCGTGGTGGCTGCCGCCGTCAATGACGCCGTGCGCAAGATCGAAGCCAACAGCCAGGAAAAAATGGGCGGCATGACCGCCGGCATGAACCTGCCAGCGGGTATGAAACTGCCATTCTGATTCGCCATTGCGCGACAGATGAGCTACACAAAGTGCCAGGCATCGCGCCTGGCATTTTTGTTTCTGGCTGATTGTTTTGCGGTGGCAGGGCTGACGCCTTCGCGAGCAAGCTCGCTCCCACATTTGAAATGCGTTAACCCTGTGGAAGCGGGCTTGCTCGCGAAGAAGTCGACTCGGTCGATCCGAATAAACATCGAACCCATCACCGCCACCCACGGTCTGCTTCCTATATCCCCGAATTCCCCATTCAAAGGAGATGCTGACATGTCCGACCCTCTCACCCTCAATCAACGTGTCGTCCTGGCCTCGCGCCCGGTTGGTGCGCCGACCCCGGAAAACTTTCGCCTTGAGCGCGAAGCCCTGCCAGAGCTTGAAGACGGGCAGGTGTTGCTGAAAACCCTGTACCTGTCGCTTGATCCCTACATGCGGGGGCGCATGAGCGACGCTCCGTCCTACGCTGCGCCGGTAGAAATCGGTGAGGTGATGACCGGCGGCGCGGTCAGTCGAGTCGAACGTTCGACCCATCCCAAATTCCACACCGGTGATCTGGTCGTTGGCGCGACCGGTTGGCAGAGCCACAGCATCAGCGACGGGCGCAATATCATTCCGATCCCGGCGGGGTTGCCGAGCCCTTCAATGGCCCTCGGTGTGCTGGGTATGCCGGGGTTGACCGCGTACATGGGCCTGATGGATATCGGTCAGCCAAAGGCTGGAGAGACGCTGGTGGTCGCGGCGGCATCCGGGGCTGTCGGCTCAGTGGTCGGCCAAGTGGCGAAAATCAAAGGTCTGCGCGCGGTCGGTGTGGCTGGCGGTGCCGAAAAGTGCAAATACGTGGTTGAGACGTTGGGTTTCGACGCCTGCGTCGATCACAAGGCTGCGGATTTCGCCGAGCAACTGGCGAAGGCTTGTCCCGATGGTATCGATGTCTATTACGAGAATGTCGGCGGTCATGTGTTCGAGGCCGTGGTGCCATTGCTCAATCCCAAGGCACGCATTCCGCTGTGTGGTCTGATCGCGGGCTACAACGCCCATGAAGCCCCGCAAGGCCCGGATCGCCTGCCGATGCTGCAACGCACCCTGTTGACCAAGCGTGTGCGGATTCAGGGCTTTATCGTGTTCGATGACTACGGTGATCGTCAGCCGGAATTCATCAGCCACATGGTGCCGTGGGTGCGTGAGGGCAAGGTGAAATTCCGTGAAGACGTGGTCGAAGGCCTGGAGCAGGCGCCCGATGCGTTTATCGGTCTGCTGGAGGGGCGCAACTTCGGCAAACTGGTGGTGCGGGTCGCCCAGGACTGAGTATTTGACGCTGGCCAGAGGCGCGGGTATAAACCGCGTCTCGTTGTTTTGTCGGACTTTTTACCCATGAGCTTCAGCCCTTTGATTCGCCAACTGATCGATTCCCTGCGCGTTCTGCCGGGTGTGGGTCAGAAAACCGCCCAGCGCATGGCGTTGCAGTTGCTCGAGCGTGACCGCAGCGGCGGTCTGCGTCTGGCTCAATCTCTGAGTCAGGCCATGGAAGGGGTCGGTCACTGCCGTCAGTGCCGCACGCTGACCGAAGACGATCTGTGCCCGCAATGCGCCGATACGCGCCGCGATGACACGCTGTTGTGCGTGGTGGAAGGGCCGATGGATGTCTATGCGGTCGAGCAGACCGGGTTCCGTGGGCGTTACTTTGTGCTCAAAGGTCACCTGTCGCCGCTGGACGGCCTCGGGCCTGAGGCAATCGGTATTCCGCAGTTGATGGCGCGGATCGAAGAGGCGGGCACTTTTGCTGAGGTGATCCTAGCCACCAACCCGACGGTGGAAGGTGAAGCGACGGCGCATTACATCGCGCAGTTGCTGAACAATAAAGGCTTGATCGCTTCGCGGATTGCCCATGGTGTACCGCTGGGCGGCGAGTTGGAACTGGTGGATGGCGGCACCCTGGCGCACTCGTTTGCCGGGCGTAAACCAATCGCCCTCTGACATTTGTGTTGTCTGATCTGACGCCTTCGCGAGCAAGCCCGCTCCCACAATGGTTTTGTATACGCTACAAATCCCCTGTGGGAGCGGGCTTGCTCGCGAATGGCGCGGCTCGGTCTATCTGAATCAAACAATCCTGTTGAAAACCAAGCAAGCGCTCGGTTAACGTCGGTCAACCCTTCAGTGGAGTTTGCCGATGCCTGCCTTCCAGGAATACTTCGACCCCAGCCACCAATTGGTTCGCGACAGCGTCAGACGTTTCGTCGAGCGTGAAATCCTGCCGGACATCGATCAGTGGGAAGAAGCCGAAAGCTTCCCCCGTGAGTTGTATCTGAAGGCCGGTGCAGCCGGGATCCTTGGTATCGGCTACCCCGAAGCGCTGGGTGGCAGCCATGAAGGCGATGTGTTCGCCAAGGTTGCCGCCAGTGAGGAATTGATGCGCTGCGGTGCTGGCGGCCTGGTGGCGGGGCTGGGCTCGCTCGATATCGGCCTGCCCCCGATCGTCAAATGGGCGCGTCCCCAAGTGCGCGATCGCGTAGTGCCGCCGGTGCTCCGTGGCGAGAAAATCAGTGCGCTGGCCGTTACCGAGCCCGGCGGCGGTTCTGATGTCGCCAACCTGCAAACCCGCGCTGTGCGTGACGGTGATTTCTACCGGGTCAGTGGCAGTAAAACCTTTATCACCAGTGGCGTACGCGCCGATTTCTACACCGTCGCGGTTCGCACCGGTGCGCCGGGTTTTGGTGGCATCAGCCTGTTGCTGGTCGAGAAGCAAACGCCGGGATTCACCGTCGGCCGACAGCTGAAGAAAATGGGCTGGTGGGCATCGGACACGGCTGAGTTGTTCTTCGACGATTGCCGGGTGCCTGTCGGTAACTTGATCGGCGCCGAGAACATGGGCTTCGCCTGCATCATGGGCAACTTCCAGAACGAGCGACTGGCGTTGGCGCTGATGGCCAACATGACTTCACAGTTGGCGTTGGAAGAGAGCCTGAAGTGGGCGCGCGAGCGTGAGGCCTTTGGCAAACCGATCGGTAAATTCCAGGTGATCAAGCACCGGCTCGCCGAGATGGCGACGGCGCTGGAAGTCTCGCGAGAGTTCACCTATCGGCAGGCGGCGAAAATGGCGGAGGGGCAGAGTGTGATCAAGGAGATTTCCATGGCGAAGAACTTTGCCACGGACACTTCGGACCGAATCACCACCGAAGCAGTGCAGATTCTCGGCGGGCTGGGTTACATGCGCGAGAGTCTGGTGGAGCGGCTTTATCGGGATAACCGCATTCTGTCGATTGGCGGCGGGACGCGGGAGGTGATGAACGAGATCATCAGCAAGCAGATGGGGCTTTGAAGGGTAGGTGAGGCTACCGGCCTCATCGCGGGCAAGCCCGCTCCCACAGGTTTCTTAGGTGTGCACAGTATTTGTGAACGAACGAGATCACTGTGGGAGCGGGCCTGCCCGCGAAGGCGTCAGTACAGGCGCTACTTACTTGTCGGTCAGGGCAAACTGCGTCAGGCAGAACGTTGGAATCCCCATGTCCTCCAGACGCTGCGAACCACCGAGCTCCGGCAGATCAATGATCGCCGCCGCCTCATGCACCCGCGCGCCCATCCGGCGAATCAGATTGGCCGCGGCAATCAACGTTCCGCCGGTGGCAATCAAGTCGTCAAACATCACCACCGAATCGCCCTCACACAGGCTGTCGGCGTGCACTTCAAGGAGCGCTTCGCCGTACTCGGTCGCGTAACCCTCGGCCAGCACGTCCGCCGGCAGTTTGCCTTGCTTGCGGAACAGCACCAGCGGCTTGTTCAACTGATAAGCCAATACCGAACCGATCAGAAAACCACGGGCATCCATCGCGCCGATGTGGGTGAAGTCGGCTTCGACATAGCGGTGAGCGAAGCTGTCCATCACCAGACGCAGGGCCGTTGGCGACTGGAAGAGCGGGGTGATGTCACGAAAGATCACGCCCGGTTTCGGAAAGTCGATCACGGGGCGGATCAGGGATTTGATGTCGAAGGAGTCGAAGACCATCGTCGAGGTGTCCTGGCAGGGCTGCAAACGGCGCAGTATACCCGCGGCTGAAACGCTTCGCTCAACCGCGGATCGAGATCAGCCTTCGAGCGAGCCACCCGCCAGCGCACACAACTGAATCGGGTCGAGGATGTGAATTTCTTTGCCCTCGGCGGCAATCAGTTCGTTTTGCTGGAAGCGGGTGAACACCCGGGACACGGTTTCCACCGCCAGCCCCAGGTAGTTGCCGATTTCATTGCGCGACATGCTCAAGCGGAACTGGTTGGCCGAGAAACCGCGAGCGCGGAAGCGGGCGGACAGGTTGACCAGGAAGGTCGCAATACGCTCGTCGGCAGTCTTCTTCGACAGCAGCAACATCATTTGCTGGTCGTCGCGAATTTCGCGGCTCATCACGCGCATCAACTGGCGGCGCAGTTGCGGCAACTGCAGGGCCAGTTCGTCGAGGCGTTCGAAAGGGATTTCGCAGACAGAGGTGGTTTCCAGGGCTTGGGCGGAAACCGGGTGTTTTTCGGTGTCCATGCCGGACAGGCCGACCAGTTCGCTGGGCAGGTGGAAGCCGGTGAGTTGCTCTTCGCCGGTATCGCTCAGGCTGAAAGTCTTCAGGGCGCCGGAGCGTACTGCATAAACGGAATCGAACGTGTCGCCCTGGCGGAACAGGAACTCACCCTTTTTCAGCGGGCGGCCGCGTTTAACGATTTCGTCCAGCGCTTCCATGTCTTCCAGATTCAGAGAAAGTGGCAGGCATAGAGGGGCCAGGCTGCAATCCTTGCAATGAGCCTGGTTGTGAGCGCGCAGTTTAACTGGCTCGGACATTTCTTTAATCCTTGTGGGAAAACACACATAAGCCGTAAGGGTAACTCACGGGAGGACATTCAGGCCAGCTTGTGACGAGATTGCCCCGCGGGCACAAAGCCGCAGGGCAAGCGACAGACGGGGTGTTATCGGGTGAAGCCTGAGCAATCGGTTTCAAGACGTTTACGCAATCAACGACGGTTCAGATCACCCGGGAAAAACGCTGGCGGTTCTGCTGTTCAAGATAGGCGTCGAATACCATGCACACCGAGCGCACCAGCAGGCGTCCGGCCGGTAGAACCTCAACACGCTCGCGATCAAGCGTTATCAGGCCATCGTTGGCCATGCCTTGCAGTTGTGGCCACAGCGCGCCGAAATACCCCTGAAAATCGATGTTGAACTGCTGCTCGATTTCGGCGAATTCCAGGTTGAAATTGCAGATCAGTTGCTGAATCACTGCACGTCGCAGCCGATCATCGGCATTGCACAGCAGTCCGCGACTGGTCGCCAATTGCGCGGCGGCGAGGGTGTTTTGGTATTCGTTGAGATCGCTGCTGTTCTGGCAATACAGATCGCCGATCTGGCTGATGGCCGACACGCCCAAGCCAATCAAGTCGCAATGTCCGTGGGTGGTGTAGCCCTGGAAATTGCGTTGCAGGGTTTGTTCTTCCTGGGCGACCGCCAGTTCATCGTCGGGCAGGGCGAAGTGGTCCATGCCGATGTAGCGGTAACCGGCGGCGGTCAGTTGCTCGATGGTGCGTTGGAGCATGTGCAGTTTTTGCGTCGGGGTCGGCAGCTCATTGTTGTTGATCCGCCGCTGCGGCATGAAGCGTTCTGGCAGGTGCGCGTAGTTGAACACCGAGAGTCGATCCGGCTGCAGGTTGATGACTTCCTCGACCGTGCGGGCGAAGTTGTCCGGGGTCTGCTTGGGCAAGCCGTAAATCAGGTCAATATTGATCGAGCGAAATTGCAACGTGCGCGCCGCGTCGATCACGGCGCGGGTTTCTTCCAGGCTTTGCAGGCGATTGACCGCCCGCTGCACCGCCGGATCAAGGTCTTGCAGGCCAATGCTGACGCGGTTGAACCCCAGTTCACGCAGCAGGCCCATGGTCGACCAGTCGGCTTCACGCGGGTCGATTTCGATGCCGTAATCGCCGGAGTCGTCATCCAGCAAATTGAAGTGTTTGCGCAGGTGTGCCATCAGTTGGCGCAGTTCGTCGTGGCTGAGAAAGGTCGGGGTGCCGCCGCCGAAGTGCAACTGCTCGACTTTCTGCGCCGGGTCGAGGTGGCAGGCGATCAGCTGGATTTCCTGCTCCAGGCGTTGCAGGTAGGGCAGCGCGCGGCCGCGATCCTTGGTGATCACCTTGTTGCAGGCGCAGTAGTAGCAAATGTTCGCGCAGAACGGCACATGCACATACAACGACAACGGGCGCTGGGCCTTGCGGCTATCGCGCAGGGCGTGGAACAGGTCGAAGGTGCCGACCTGACTGTTGAATTGCACGGCCGTCGGGTACGAGGTGTAGCGCGGCCCCGCCAAGTCGTAGCGGCGGATCAGATCTGTGTCCCAACGAATGGCGTCGAGCATGCGGGCATTCCCCCGGGTAGGCTGGCAGTGTTGGCGAGTCTAGGGGAGAGGGCGCGCAGGCATGTTGATTTGCATCAACAGGGAGATAGGTGTGGCGGGTGCGGGCTTGCCCGCGAAGGTTGCGCCGCCAATTCAATGCCCCATCAGCCAATGCTGATGCGGACCGGGCAGGGTCCAAATGCCGAACAGCATCACTAAAATCCCACCAGTCATGCGTACGCTGCGTTTGCGCAACAGCGCCGTGACGCGCTCGGCGGCGAGGCCGGTTGCGAGCAGCACCGGCCAGGTACCCAGCCCGAATGCGAGCATCAACAACGCACTGTCCAGCGCATTGCCCTGGCTCGCCGACCACAGCAGCGTGCTGTAAACCAGGCCGCAGGGCAGCCAGCCCCATAGCGCACCGAGCAGCAAGGCGCGGGGCAGGCTCGACACCGGCAGCAAGCGGTTGGCTACCGGTTGAATGTAACGCCACAAGCCGCGACCGAGGCTTTCGATGCGGGTCAGCCCGCTCCACCAGCCGGCCAGATACAAGCCCATCGCGATCAACAGCAAACCGGCCAGCACGCGCATGAACAGCGCGGCCGGGCTATTCGCCACCGCCCAACCGGCGAGGCCGATCAGCAATCCGGCGGTGGCGTAACTGAGGATTCGACCCAGGTTGTAGGCCAACAGCAAGCGAAAGCGTCGGCTGCGCTGTTCCTTGGGGATCGCCAGCGTCAGCGCGCCCATCAAGCCGCCGCACATTCCCAGGCAATGGCCGCCGCCGAGCAAACCGAGGATCAGCGCCGACACCAGCAGGGGCGCCAATTCAAGCATGGGGCGGCGCCTTGTCGTTCGGTTTGGCTGCGTTGGCTTCGTCCACCGCAGCGGTGTGGTTGGGGTCCTGATCGTCGAACAGAATGCTGTGGGCCGGGCCGTCGAGGTCGTCGTACTGACCGCTGTCCACTGCCCAGAAGAAAATGTACACGGCGATGGCCACGATCAGCAGTGCGGCCGGGATCATCACGTAGAGAGCTGGCATCTGTACTCCACTCCATGCTCGCGCGGCTCAGGCCGGTAGCGGGCGGGTTTCTGACGGGGTGCGGGCGGGCGGCGCGCTCGGCAGGCGAGTCAGACGCAAGGCGTTGAGCACCACAGTCAGCGAACTGATCGACATGCCGACCGCTGCCCACACCGGGGTGATCCAGCCGAGGGCGGCGAACGGCAACATGAAGCCATTGTACAGCGCGGCCCACAGCAGGTTCTCGATGATTACCCGGCGGGTGCGTCGCGCCAGCGTGAAGGCTTGCAACAGTGCGTCGAGCCGATTGGACAGCAACACGGCATCGGCGCTGGTTTTTGCCAGGTCTGTGGCCGAGCCCATGGCCACGCTGATGTCGGCGGCGGCGAGCACCGGCACATCGTTGACGCCGTCGCCGAGCATCAATACTTTGCGACCTTCCTGGTGCAACTGGTGCAGCACTTGCAGTTTGTCGTCCGGGCGCAGACCACCATGGGCCTCTTCGATGCCCAGTTCTGCGGCAACACTGGCGACCATCGGCGAACTGTCGCCGGACAACAGCAATGTGCGCCAGCCACGCGCCTTGCAGGCGGCGAGCAGGGCCGGTGCATCGTCGCGCAAACGGTCATCGAGGACGAACCAGGCCAGTGGCCCCCGGGTGTCGCCGAGCAGCAGCCATTGCCCGGGTTCATTCGGCATCGCAGGCGCAGTAGCGCCGCTAAGGGCGCAGACAAATTCCGCCTGACCGATGCGCAAGCGTTGTTCGCCGACCAAGCCTTCGAGACCAAGCCCAGGCGTGCTGTGGACCTCTTCGGCCGCCAGCGGCGCACGGCCGAACGCTCGGGCAATCGGGTGTTCCGAACGGTTCTCCAGCGCAGCGGCGAGGCTCAGGCATTGATCGCTGTCCAGTGCGCCCAGTGGGCGAATCGAGCGCAATACCAGCCGGCCTTCGGTGAGGGTGCCAGTCTTGTCGAAAATCACCGTGTCGATCTGGTTCAGGCCTTCCAGCACATGGCCGCGGGTCAGCAGCAAGCCGAGTTTGTGCAACGTTCCGGTGGCGGCGGTGAGGGCGGTCGGTGTTGCCAGCGATAGCGCGCAGGGGCAGGTCGCCACCAGCATCGCGAGGACGATCCAGAATGCGCGTGATGAATCTAGCTCCCACCACAGCAGGCCAATGGCGGCAGCGGCGATCAGCGACAACAGCAAGAACCATTGCGCGGCGCGGTCGGCGATTTCCGCCAGTCGTGGTTTTTCGGTCTGGGCGCGGTCGAGCAAACGGACGATGGCCGACAGTCGCGTGTCCTGTCCTAGCGCGAGCACTTGCACGGTTAACGCACCCTCAACGTTCAGGGTGCCCGCTGTGACGGCATCGCCCAGCGTGCGCGGTTGTGGCAGGTATTCGCCGGTCAGCAGCGATTCGTCGATGCTCGACTGGCCATCGAGGATCTTGCCGTCCGCCGGCAGGGTCGAGCCCGGTGGCACCAGAACGTGATCGCCCAGGCGCAGCTCGCTGAGCAGGATGCGCTCGCTCTGGCCGGCATCATCGAGGCGCAGGCACGAGGCGGGCAACAGGTTGACCAACTGTGCGGTGGCAGCGGCGGTGCGCTCCCGCGCGCGACGCTCCAGATAGCGCCCGGCGAGCAGAAACAGCGCAAACATGCCGACCGCATCGAAATACAACTCGCCGACGCCGGTGATCGACGTCCATATCCCGGCAATGTAGGCACTGCCGATCGCTAGCGACACCGAAACATCCATGGTCAGGTGGCGCGTACGCAAGTCACGCATCGCGCCTTTGAAGAACGGCGCGCAACTGTAGAACACGATCGGCGTGGTCAAAAACAGCGCGACCCAGCGCAGGATGGTGTGCAGTTCTGGGCTGAGGTCGATGTTGAATTCCGGCCAGGTCGCCATGGTCGCCATCATCGCCTGGAACCAGAGCAGCCCGGCCACGCCCAGTTGACGTAGGGCGAGGCGGTTTTCGCTGGCCATTTGTTCGCTGGCACGATCGGCCTGATACGGGTGGGCGGCGTAACCGATGTGGCGCAGTTCGGCGAGCAATCGGCTCAGCGGCAATTGCCCATCCGCCCAGCGAACGTGAAGTCGATGGTTGGACAGATTCAGTCGGGCTTCGGCGACCGCCCCAAGCGTGCGCAGATGTTTCTCGATCAGCCAGCCGCAGGCGGCGCAACTGATGCCTTCCATTAACAGCGTGGTTTCGGCCAGTTCGCCTTCGTGGCGGACAAACGGTTGCTGGACATCGGCGCGGTCGTACAGCGCCAGCTCATCGACCAATTGCACCGGCAGCGCTTCGGGGTTGGCCGAGGCTTCGCTGCGGTGTTGGTAGTAGCTTTCCAGGCCGCCGGCAACGATAGCTTCGGCCACAGCCTGGCAGCCTGGGCAGCAGAATTCGCGGGGTTCCCCGAGTACGACGGCGGTAAAGCGGCTGCCGGACGGGACGGGCAGGGCGCAGTGGTAGCAGGGGATTGGGTTGGTCATCAGATTTTCATTAATATCGATGTCGTCCGCTCGAGCCTCTTTGCGAGCAAGCCCGCTCCCACAGGTTATGTGGATACTGGCGTTCCACTGGGGGAGCGGGCCTGCTCGCGAATGCGCGAAGCGCGGCGTTACTTCTTCAGGTCTTCGGCGCCCTGGAGCGGTTCGTCACCGAGCAGCAGATCCGTATCATGGCTGACCAACTCTTCTTCGAACATGCGCCAGATCTGATCATCCTGCGATCCCAGCAATTCGACAAACCGGCGGCCGTCGACCTTGTCGCTCAACTGACCGATGTAGCGCCCTGTCTCAGTTTCGCTGCGGGTCAGGACGATCTTGCGATCCTTCTCCGGTTGGGTCGGCGAGATCAGGTTCAGTTCCAGTGTCTTGGGCTGGCTGTCGCCGCTCAAACGCACATCGACTTCACCAGTCACATCATCCAGATGCACAGCGGCGCGCATCTTCAGGTTCTGTGCGAGCAGTTCGCGATCCAGTGAACGGTTGATACCTTTGCCTGCCTCGTAGTAGTTGTCGTTGACGAGGTTGTCCGGGTTGTTCACCGCGATGGTCACCATGGACAGGGTCAGCGTCACCGAACAGGCCAGAATCGCGATGATGATCCATGGCCAGAGGTGCTTGTACCAAGGACTTGCGGCGTTTGCTGCGGGCATGTTCAGTTCTCTTAACGGATTTGTGGGCCGATGAATCGGCTCTTGGCTTCAACGTGGACGCTGTTGTCATCGGCATCCTTGAGGATGAATTTCACCTCGTTGGTGCTCGACGGCAGTTGTTCCGGTGCGCTCGACAGTTCGACTGGCATGCTGAAAATTTCTCCGGCTGCGACCTTGATCTCGCGTTTGCCTTGCAGGCGCAGATCCGGCAGGCCAGCGGCTTCCAGCACGTAGGTGTGGTCGCGCTGATCCTTGTTCATGATCTTCAGGCTGTAGACATTTTCGATCCGGCCTTCGGCGTTCTCGCGATAGAGCACGCGGTCTTTGCTGACATCGAAACCGACCAGTGAACGCATGACGAACGCGGTCACCAACAGGCTGATCATCGCCAGCAACACTACGGCATAGCCGATCAGGCGTGGCCGCAGTTTATGGGTTTTCTGGCCCGACAGGTTGTGTTCTGTGGTGTAGCTGATCAGGCCGCGCGGGTAGTCCATCTTGTCCATGATGCTGTCGCAGGCGTCGATACACGCGGCGCAGCCGATGCACTCGATTTGCAGACCGTCGCGGATGTCGATACCGGTCGGGCACACCTGAACGCACATGGTGCAGTCGATGCAGTCGCCCAGGCCCATGGCCTTGTAGTCGACGCCTTTCTTGCGCGGGCCACGGCTTTCGCCGCGACGCGGGTCGTAGGAAACGATCAGAGTGTCCTTGTCGAACATCACACTCTGGAAGCGAGCATATGGGCACATGTAGATGCACACCTGTTCGCGCAACCAGCCGGCATTACCGTATGTGGCAAGGGTGAAGAAGCCGACCCAGAAGTACGACCAGCCATCGGCTTGCCCGGTGAAAAACTCGAACACGAGTTCGCGGATCGGCGAAAAGTAACCCACGAAGGTCATACCGGTGACGAAACCGATCAGCAGCCAAAGCGAGTGTTTGGCGAGTTTGCGCAGGAGCTTGTTGCCGCTCATCGGCGCCTTGTCGAGCTTGATGCGCTGGTTGCGGTCGCCTTCGGTGACCTTCTCGCACCACATGAAAATCCACGTCCACACGCTTTGCGGACAGGTGTAGCCGCACCAGACTCGGCCGGCATACACGGTGATAAAGAACAGACCGAACGCGGCAATGATCAGCAGGCCCGAAAGCAGAATGAAGTCCTGCGGCCAGAAGGTGGCGCCGAAGATGAAGAACTTGCGCTCCGGCAGGTTCCACCACACGGCCTGATGGCCACCCCAGTTCAGCCACACCGTGCCGAAATACAGCAGGAACAGTGCGGCACCGCCCATCATCCGCAGATTGCGGAACAGACCGGTAAAAGCACGGGTGTAGATTTTTTCTCGTGAGGCGTAAAGATCCACGCTGTTGTTCGCGTTTTTGCTCGGTGGCGTGACGTCGTGTACCGGAATCTGGTTGCTCATCGTTGCATCCCACGGCAGTGGAAAAATGCCTCGGTCGATACGTGCCGGCCGGGGTCGGAAAGGGCGTTGCAGTGGCGCAATGATACGCCTGTCACGCCTGCGAACGGGTGCGACCTTTGGTCGCGTTGGGGGCGGGCTGTAAATGGTGTAGCAGATGTAACAAGTCCTGATCCAGATCAATTGACTATAGACGATGCATGAGACTCGCTCGGGCGAGTGAGTCTCATGCATCGTCTCGGCAGGCAATCTGCAGGCATCAGTCCAGCCTGCCGCCGCCGAGACTTTCGAGCCCGCCGTCTTTGGGTTTCTTCACCTCGTGGCCAGCGGTGGCATCGTCGCTGGTATCGGGGGACGCAGTGTCGGGCTTGATACCCGGGTCGGCAAAAGTGAAATCTTCGTGGGATTGCACACAGTCATGATCGGATTCTCGCATGGCTTTCTTCCTTGATATACAGCGGTATAGGGGGTGGTCTGACGAACCATCGGCAGACGGAAAGAAAAGTTACAGGCCGATGAAGATTGAGTCTATTGAGCATTTGCCTCAAATCGTGAACGCCTTCTGATCGCAAGGTCCGCAAGCCCCAGCGGCTGATTGTTGATTGCTTTTTAATTGTTGTTTTTAGTTGTTTTTTAAAGGATTGGACACAAGAGTAATTAATTAATCATGTTTGTGTCTTTGAGGTTTTAATGGCTTTCGAATAAGTTGGTGGCTGGCGACATGAGGTCGCCAGCATAAGTTATTAAATGGAAGTGAAATATCATGACAGGTAGTAAAGTTGCAGCTTATATTCTGGGTGTGTGTTTGTTGCTGTCGGTAGTTTCGGCTTATTCTGCGGAGCCTGCGCCGAAGCACATGGTGTTTGCATCGGATACGCAATACCCCTGGACAGACAAGACAGACAGTAGAACGCCTGAGTCTGATGAGGCGTTTACAAAGCGTTCGAAGTGGTTGGTGGAAACTCAGTTGGCAAGTATTGCCGCTTTTCGAAATGCTCAGGGTGGACAAGCGAAAGTACCATTGATGATCAATGGAGATATCACCGCTTTCGGCCATGACTGGCAGCGCTCCTATATGAGAGAGGTGCTGGCTAAGCACTTCGGTGGTGAGTACCTGTATGGTTTGGGTAATCATGACTATGAAAACAACGTGGATGATTGTTTCAGTAATAGCTGTGCGGCGGGCAGCATTGTTGAGTTCAGAAAACATCATGAAAACAGGGTGGACAACTTTGATGTGAGGTCCACGCAAGGTTTCTGGGGTAATACGTATTCAGGAAGTCTCGCTTATTCAAAGACCATCGGCGACGTCCACATGGTTCAACTCAACAATGAGCCGACGTACACGACCCGGATTGCTCATTTCCTGAACCCGACGACGTTCGAGATCAATAGTGCACTGGACTGGCTTGAGACTGACCTTAGTCTGGCGAGAGCTCAGGGGTACGCCATTATCATAAATATGCACAAGCCGTTGGAGATGAAGGGCGACAGTGCGCAGCAAAAACGCTTTCGCGACATGATCGTCAAATATCAGGTCACTGCAATATTCGCCGGTCATTTACATCGGGACGGCGGTGACTCCTACTGGGTGGGAGATGTGCCGATGTATCTGAGTGGCGCCACGTCTCAGCAAACTTACTTGATCACCAGCTTCACCGAGGATCGCAAGCAGTTGCAGATTTATCTGGTGAAGGACAATCAATGGCAGGAGCGAACGCTCATCGACACGGTGACGGTGAAATCCATCTCGGCCAGCCGTCCATGAAAAAGGCCCGGCCAATTGTCATTGGCCGGGCCTTCCTTTGCATCAAGCGTGGGCCTTACTGCGCCTCGGCTTCCGGCATTTTTTCGCCGTGGGACAGGCTGTAAACGTAAGCGGCCAGCAGGTGAACCTTGTCGTTGCCTTGCAGTTGTTCCTGCGCCGGCATTTGGCCCTGACGGCCGTAACGGATGGTCTGCTGCAATTGCGCGAAGCTCGAACCGTAGATGAACGCGCCCGGGTGGGTCAGGTTAGGCGCGCCCATGGCCGGGGTGCCTTTGCCTTCCGGGCCGTGGCAAGCCACGCAGTTGACGGCGAACAGTTTCTGGCCGTTGACCGGGTCAGCCTTGGCGTCTTGCGGCAGCTTGCGGCCATCGAGTTGCGTCACCACATAGGCTGCCACGTCGGCAACGCCTTGCTCGCCGATCACTTCGGCCCAGGCCGGCATCACCGCGTGACGACCGCCCATGATGGTGGTCTTGATGGTTTCCGGCTCCCCGCCCCAACGCCAGTCGGCGTCGGTGAGGTTCGGGAAGCCATAAGCGCCTTTGGCGTCGGAGCCGTGGCAGACCGAGCAGTTGGAGGCGAACAGGCGGCCACCCATTTTCAGGGCTTGCGGATCCTTGGCCACTTCTTCGATCGGCATGGCGGCGAACTTGGCGAAGATCGGACCGAACCTGGCGTCCGAGCGAGCCATTTCCTTTTCCCATTCGTGTACGCCGGTCCAGCCGGTCTGGCCGTTGGCGAACGCGGTCTGTTTGTCGTTATCGAGGTAGTTGTAGCCCGGCAGCAGGCCTTTCCAGTTACCCAGACCCGGATACAGCACCAGGTAACCCAGCGCAAAAATGATGGTGCCCACGAACAGCATGAACCACCATTTCGGCAGCGGGTTGTCGTACTCCTCGATCCCGTCGAAGGAGTGCCCGACCGTCTCGTCCGTCTGCTCGCTGCGCTGGCCCTTGCGGGTCGACAGCAGCAGCCAGGTCAGGGAAAA
>NZ_JBIUWM010000017.1:94807-99195 GCF_044743445.1 Pseudomonas sp. NPDC087615
CGTACAGACTCCAGATTGTAGTCATTCTTTGTTTCTCCTTGAAGCTTGCTCGACGTGCTTGATGGCTTCGGGATCATCCGCAAAAGGCAGCAAGGTCGCGTCTTCAAACTCCGACTTGCGCTTGGGGCTGAATACCCACAACGCCAGACCGATGAAGGCCACCATCACAACAACGGTGCCCAGGCCACGAATCATCCCGATATCCATCCAATTCACCGTTTGCTTTTGATGATGGTGCCCAGGCCTTGCAGGTAGGCCACCAGCGCGTCCATTTCGGTTTTGCCCTTCACGGCATCTTTTGCACCGGCGATGTCTTCGTCGGTGTAAGGGACGCCGAGCGTGCGCAACACTTCCATTTTCTTGGCCGTGTCTTTGCCGTCGAGCTTGTTTTCCACGAGGAATGGGTAAGCCGGCATTTTCGACTCAGGCACCACGTTGCGCGGGTTGTACAAGTGCGCACGCTGCCAGTCGTCGGAGTAGCGACCGCCCACGCGGGCCAGGTCAGGGCCGGTACGTTTGGAACCCCACAGGAACGGGTGATCCCAGACGCTTTCACCGGCGACCGAGTAGTGGCCATAGCGTTCGGTTTCGGCGCGGAACGGACGGATCATCTGCGAGTGGCAGCCGACACAACCGTTGGCGATATAGATATCGCGGCCTTCCAGTTCCAGCGCCGAACGTGGCTTCATGCCTTCGACCGGCTTGTTGGTAACGTCCTGGAAAAACAGCGGAACGATTTGGGTCAGGCCACCGACGCTGACGGCGATGACCATGAAGAAGGCCAGCAGGCCAATATTCTTCTCGACAGCTTCATGCTTCATCAGTGAGCTCCAACGACAGCGATCTGGGCGGCGGCTTCGGCTTCAGCCGGGTTCGAGGCGCGCACGGTGCGCCAGACGTTGTAAGCCATCAGGAACATGCCGCTGGCGAAGAATGCACCGCCCAGGGCACGGACGATGTAGCCCGGGTGGCTGGCTTGCAGCGCTTCAACGAACGAGTAGGTGAGGGTGCCGTCGTCGTTGATTGCCCGCCACATCAGGCCTTGAGTGATGCCGTTGACCCACATCGACGCGATGTACAGCACGGTACCGATGGTCGCGAGCCAGAAGTGCGCGTTGATCAGGCCGACACTGTGCATCTGTGCACGACCGAACAGTTTCGGGATCATGTGGTAGATCGCACCGATCGAGATCATTGCTACCCAGCCCAGAGCGCCGGCATGTACGTGGCCGATGGTCCAGTCGGTGTAGTGCGAGAGCGAGTTGACGGTCTTGATCGCCATCATCGGCCCTTCGAAGGTCGACATTCCGTAGAACGCCAGCGATACCACGAGGAAGCGCAGGATCGGGTCGGTGCGCAATTTATGCCAGGCGCCCGACAGGGTCATCATGCCGTTGATCATGCCGCCCCAGCTCGGTGCCAGGAGGATGATCGACATGGCCATGCCCAGCGACTGTGCCCAATCCGGCAGTGCGGTGTAGTGCAGGTGGTGCGGGCCGGCCCAGATGTACAGGGTGATCAGCGCCCAGAAGTGCACGATCGACAGGCGATAGGAGTAGATCGGACGTTCGGCCTGTTTCGGCACGAAGTAGTACATCATCCCGAGGAAGCCAGTGGTCAGGAAGAAACCCACGGCGTTGTGGCCGTACCACCACTGGATCATCGCGTCGGTCGCGCCGGAGTAGGCCGAGTAGGACTTGAAGAAGCTGACGGGCAGCGAGGCGTGGTTGACGATGTGCAGCATCGCGGTGACGACGATGAAGGCGCCGTAGAACCAGTTACCGACATAGATGTGCTTGGTTTTGCGCTTGGTGATGGTGCCGAAGAACACCAGACCGTAGGTGACCCAGACAATGGCCAGGAGAATGGCCAGCGGCCATTCCAGTTCCGCGTATTCCTTGGTGGTGGTGTAACCCAGCGGCAAGGTAATGATCGCGCCGACAATGACGGCTTGCCAGCCCCAGAAGGTGAAGGCGGCGAGGCTGTCGGAAATCAGTCGCGTCTGGCAGGTTCGCTGCACGACATAGTAGGAGGTGCCAAACAGTGCACATCCACCGAAGGCAAAAATCACCAGGTTTGTGTGCAACGGGCGCAGGCGTCCAAAGCTCGTCCACGGCAGACCGAAGTTCAATTCCGGCCAGACCAGTTGCGAGGCGATGAAGACACCGAGCCCCATGCCCAGGATCGCCCAGACCACCGTCATGATGGCGAACTGGCGGACTACCTTATAGTTATAAGCAGTCGGACTGATTGCTGTGCTCATTCTAAGGTTCCACGGTTTAGGTGTTTTATTAGGATTAAAATCGGCCGCAAGTATGCAGAGAGCAGGGGGTCATTGCAACGCGCCATGACCTGGGTCAATGCTTTCCAACGCTGATTCTGCGGCCTTTCCATACGCCGCGTAAGGACAAAATTGGCCTCGGACAAAATGTCGCAGCAGACGAAAAAAGCGAGGGGCTCAGATCACTTGTAACGAGGCGTGTTCAAACAGCCGGTTCGGCTGATGAACGGCAATCGGCGCGACAGCCGGTATCTACCGGCCTTTGCGGCGAGTTTGTCAGCCGATTCATCGAACACATCGCTCAGGGTCGACCTGGAACCAGCACGGGCCAGTCCGCATCGAGCAAGCGTAGACCCGAATCAGGGGAACCGAAAGGTGAGGGCATCAAGGGGTGCGACAATGCGTCGCAAAGGGGCGGGAAACTGCCGCACTGAGAAACGTGCGGCAGTGATGTAGTCAATGCTTACTGTTTATTGTCTTCAGTAACAAGTTTTTCTGTATTCAATCCATTGCTAAGACTGTACACATAAGCCGCCAGTAATTGCACTTTATCGTTACCCAGCAACTCATTCTGCGCTGGCATATGACCTTGGCGACCATGGCGGATGGTCTGTTCGAGCTGGGTCAGGCTGGTGCCATAGATAAATCCGGCCGGGTGCGTCAGATTCGGCGCCCCCATGGCTTCAGTGCCGTGGCCGGTTGCCCCATGGCAGGCGACGCAAGTGGTGCTGAACGTTTGCTGTCCGGCTTGCAGGTCGGCCTTGCTGTCGGCGGGCAAAGGCAGGCCGGCCAGATCGTGACGCACATACGCGGCAACGTTCTTCACACCCGCTTCACCGAGCACTTCACCCCAGGCCGGCATCGCCGCCATCCGCCCGCCCATGATGGTGGTCTTGATGGTGTCGGCGTCGCCGCCCCAGCGCCAGTCGCTGTCGGCCAGGTTGGGGAAGCCGAACGCGCCTTTGGCATCCGAGCCGTGGCAGACCGAGCAGTTGGAGGCGAACAGACGGCCACCCATTTTCAGCGCCTGCGGGTCTTTCGCCACGTCTTCCAGCGGCATGGCGGCGAACTTGGCGAAGATCGGGCCGAACTTGGCATCCGCCTTGTTCATTTCCTTTTCCCATTCGTGGACGCCGGTCCAGCCGTCCTCGTAACCGGGCAGGATGCCTTTCCAGTTGCCCAGGCCCGGATACAGGATCAGATAGCCCACGGAAAACACCAGCGTGCCGGCGAATAGCATGAACCACCATTGCGGCAGCGGGTTGTCGTACTCCTCGATGCCGTCGAAGCTGTGGCCCATGGTCTGGTCGACGCTGCCCTTGGTCTCGCCCCGACGCGTGCCGATCAGCAGCCAGGTCAGGCCGATCAGGCTGCCGATGGTCAGTACGCAGATCCACGTACTCCAGAAGGTGGTCATGGCCGGGTACTCCTTGGTTCAGGTGCTTGGGTAGTGTCGGGTTGCGGCTCGTCGGCGAACGGCAGCAGGCGCGCTTCGGCGAACTCCGGCGTGCGCTTGCGGTTGAACACCCAGAAAGTCAGGCCGACGAAGGCGACGAACACCACGCCGGTGCCGAGGCCGCGAATCAGCCCTGTGCTCATTTCAATGACCATGGCTCACCTCTTGCTCTTGATTGCAGTGCCGAGCACTTGCAGGTACGAGACGAGGGCGTCCATTTCGGTCTTGCCCTTGAGGCTGGCGACCGCGCCGCCGATGTCGTCGTCGGTGTACGGCACGCCGAGGGTGCGCAGGGTCTTGAGCTTGGTTTCGGTGTGGCTGCTGTCGACCGCTTGCGTGACCAGCCATGGATAGGCCGGCATCTTCGACTCCGGTACGACGTTGCGCGGGTTGTACAAATGCGCGCGGTGCCAGTCATCCGAGTAGCGCGCGCCGACTCGGGCCAGGTCCGGACCGGTACGCTTCGAACCCCACAGGAACGGGTGATCCCAGACGCTTTCGCCTGCTACCGAGTAGTGCCCGTAGCGTTCGGTTTCGGCGCGGAACGGGCGGATCATCTGCGAGTGGCAACCGACGCAGCCCTCGCGGATGTAGATGTCGCGGCCTTCCAGTTGCAGCGCGGTGTAGGGCTTCATGCCCTCCACCGGTTTG